>JADEZP010000035.1 GCA_015206805.1 Quinella sp. 1Q7
CGATCCGGGTCGCCACTTGCAAATAACAAATCCCCTTCGAGCACTCGGAGGGGATTTTACGTTTGATATAATGTCGCGGGCACTTGCCGAACTTGGCGGCGAAATTCGCGCTGATTGTCGGCACCCGTGCAGGTCGTGAGCGTTTGATATGTCGCGGAGGTTTTAACATGAAGATTGAAATTTGGTCGGATTACGCGTGCCCGTTCTGCTACATCGGCGAAAAGCGTTTGGCGCGGGCACTTGCCGAAGTCGGCGGCGAAAATATTTCCGTCGAGTTCAAAAGTTTCGAGCTTGACCCGTCGGCACCCGCAAAGGTCGTTTCGTCGACGGTCGAGCGTTTCGCGACGAAATACGGCTTGAGCATGTCGGAGGCTGCCGAACGTGTCGAGGAAATTTCCGAAATGGGTAGGCGAGAAGGCATTGACTTCCGATATGCCACGACGCGCTACACCAACACTTTCGACGCCCTGCGGCTGACGAAATTCGCGCAGGAACACGGGCACGCTGAAATTGTCACGAAACTTTTTGACGCTTACTTCACGAAAAATCTTGAGCTTAGCGATCACGCCGTGCTGAAAAAAATCGCCGCCGAATGCAACCTTGACGGCTCCGAGGTCGACGCGGTGTTGAGCAGTGACCGTTACGCCGAGGACGTTCGCGCTGACGAATATCTTGCGGCGAGGCTTGGCATTCACGCGGTACCGTATTTCGTCGTCGGCGGCAAGTACGGCTTATCGGGCGCGCAACCCGTCGAAATTCTCAAGCGGGCGATTAACGACGCGCTCACCGAGGAAAATTTCGGCGGCATGACGTGCGGCGCGGACGGTTGCAGATGGGAGGTTACGAAATGATTTTGATGGCGCAGGTGCGCGGCATTTTCGAGACGAACGCTTACTTTTACATCGACGACGACACGCGCCACGGATTTTTAATCGACCCGGGTGCGCAGGCTGACGAGCTGTTGAAAATTATCGGCGAACACGATTGGACGATTGAAAAAATTTTGCTCACTCACGGACACTTTGACCATATCGGCGCGGTTCCCGAACTTCAGGCGCGGCTAAACGTCGAAGTCTGTATGCAAAGCAACGGTCGCACATACGCCGAAAATCCCGTGTGGAATTTGTCGAGCTATTTCGGTGACGATATGACGCTTGACAACGTGACGTACCTTGCCGACTTCAGCGCGATAAATTTGTCCGCGAATGCAAACTTCGGCGTGCAGATGATACCGCTTGCGGGACATACGACCGACGGAGCGATTTACTACAGCGCGGCAGATTCGGTTGCCTTCGTCGGCGATTCGATATTCCAAGGCAGTTACGGGCGCACGGATTTTCCCGGCGGCGACGAAAAAATTTTGTTCGCGAACTTGAAATCGCGGGTGCTGACGTTGCCCGACGATACGGTTTTACTTTCGGGACACAGCGCACCGACGACCGTTTCCCATGAAAAATTCCGCCCGTGGTTTATGTAAGTTGCACGTCGCGCCGTTTGTTTACAAGCCGCCGAAATTTTGATAGACTTGCGCGAGTTTAAACCATTGGAGGTAATTCACATGAAAGTTATCTTGCAAGAGGACGTTAAAAAACTCGGCGCGAAAGGTGCCGTCGTCGAAGTGTCGGACGGTTACGGTCGCAACTACCTTTTGCCGCGCAAGCTCGCCATTGAAGCTAACGCCGCCAACTTGAACAACGCCAAAGTCAAAGCCGAAAATCGTGCGCGCAAACTTCAACAGGAGGCTGACGAAGCCAAATTGCTCGGCGCACAGCTCGAAAAAATTTCCGTGACAATCCCCGTCAAACTCGGCAAGGACGGCAAACTTTTCGGCTCGGTCGGCGGCGCGGATGTCGCCAAAGTTCTCAAGGTCAATCACTCGCTCAACATCGACAAGCGCAAAATTTCCATACTCGGCGACGTGACGGGTGTCGGCACTTACGACGCGGTTATCAAGCTCCACCCCGAAGTTACGACGAAAATTAAAATCGCCGTCGTTGAAGGTTGATTATGTTCAGAAAATTTTTTGGCGGCAAGAACAATTCGCCGCGACAGGAAAGCGACATTGAGCGGGAAATTGCCGCGCTGTACGCCATACTTGCCGACGCAATGGGCTCGGATCGATTGGTCTTGCAGGCGGGCAAAATGGACGCGTTGCGTTACATGCGTTCGGCTGACCCTGCGGAACGGGTGCTTGCCCTGCGCCGAATCCTTGAGGAAAATCCGACAATTTATCCGCCGCCCAAGCATTCCGAAATCAAGGAGCAACTTGCCGTGCTGTCGGAATTCATTGCGGACATCATGGCACGTCGACAGCTTGAGGACAAAATCGAACGCAAAATTTCCGAAAAACTTGAGCGCGAACATCAAGAATACGTCAAGGATATTCGTCTGCAGGTGCTCAAGGAGGAACATCCCGACGCCGAAACTCCGCACGACCAGAAGAAACGCGAGGCACTTCAGGCACTGGAGGACGTTCACCTTACGCAGTCGGTTATGGAGCTGTTGCGCCCGCAGTCGCTTGAAGAAATTGTCGGGCAGGAACGCGCGGTTAAGTCCCTGCGGTCAAAGTTGGCGTCGCCTTACCCGCAACATCTGATACTTTACGGACCGCCCGGCGTCGGCAAAACTACGGCGGCGCGATTGGTGCTTGAAGCTGTTCGCGGCACGGCGTTGAGTCCGTTCGGCAAGGACGCGCCATTTATCGAGACGGACGGCACAACATTGCGCTGGGATCCGCGAGACGTGACAAATCCGCTACTCGGCTCGGTGCACGACCCGATTTATCAGGGCGCACAACGTCAGCTTGCGGACGGCGGCATTCCCGAACCTAAACCGGGACTTGTAACGGATGCTCACGGCGGAATTTTATTCATCGACGAAATCGGCGAAATGGACATCATGTTGCAAAACAAGCTGCTCAAGGTGCTGGAGGATAAGCGCGTTTATTTCGAGTCGAGCTACTACGACCCCGCAGATGAGCGCGTCCCGCAATATGTTCGTATGCTGTTCGAGAACGGCGCGCCCGCAGACTTCGTGTTGATTGGTGCGACGACCCGCGACGCCTCCGCGCTCAATCCCGCCCTGCGTTCACGGTGCGCAGAAATTTATTTCGAGCCGCTCACGCCCGCGCATATCGTCGACATCGTCAACAATGCCGCGCAGAAACTCAACGTCGAGCTTGAAGACGGGCTTGCCGAAATTATCAGCGAATACACCGTCGAAGGTCGCAAGGCGATTAACATTCTTGCCGACGCGTACAGCCTTGCACTCGACCGCGACGACGAAAAAGTTTTGAGCATCGACCGCCCGATTAAAATCGAAAAGCGCGACGTTTACGAAGTTGCGCAGGTCAGTCGCCTGTATCAATTCGTCACTCGCAAAGCCTCCGCAAAGCCCGCCGTCGGTCACATTTTCGGACTCGGCGTAAGCGGTTTTCTCGGCTCCGTGATTGAGATTGAAGCCGTCGTTTTCCCCGCCGAAAAGGGCAAGGGCACAATTCGATTCAACGAAACGGCTGGCTCCATGGCGAAAGATTCGGTCTTCAATGCGGCAAGCGTCCTGCGGCGCGTGACGGGCAAGGATATTCACGATTTCGACGTGCACATAAACGTTATCGGCGGCGGCAACATTGACGGACCGAGCGCGGGCACGGCGATTTTGGCGGCATTGGTCAGCGCGGTCACGGGCAAGCGCATTCGTCAGGATGTCGCGGTTACGGGCGAAATTTCACTGCAAGGCAAAGTTCGTCCCGTCGGCGGCGTCTTCGAAAAAGCTTACGGCGCGAAACAGGCGGGCATTAAAACTTTGATTATCCCGAAAGAAAACGCCAAGGACATTCCGCGCGGACACCTCGGCTTGAAAATTTTCGCTGTCGATACGGCGGAAGAGGCGTTCCAAAAAATTTTCGCGGACGCCGTTGAATTCGTCGACGCCGATAAAAAAGTTTCGCTCGAAAAAATTCCGCCGCCGTCAGATAAAGTCGCGACGATTGATAAAATTTCCTCGACGACCGTCACGCCTGAAGAACTCGAAATGTTGACGCGGTAAACAAAAAAATTATCCCCAACGCTCGATTGAACGTCGGGGATTTTTTTATTGCGTGCTGAAAAATTATTTGCGCAGATTGAGTTGCGTGAGAATTTCGCGGTAACGGTTGATGTCCTTTTTGCTCAAGTAGCTCAACAGGCGGCGGCGTTGCCCGACCATTTTGAGCAGTCCGCGCCGTGAGTGATGATCTTTTTTGTGCTCCTTGAGGTGTTCGGTCAGATAAGAGATACGCGCCGTGAGCAGGGCGATTTGCACTTCGGGCGAGCCGGTGTCGCCTTCGTGCACCGCGAATTTTTGCATAATCTCCTGTTTTGCTTGCTTGTCTAACATGTCATTTCCTCCTGCGTAGAAAGTTTTTCCTGTAGCGCAGTCCGCGTCGGAGTTTCGACGAACCGCGCCGAGGTTGATGTTGCCGCAGTTTAACACAAGGATAATTTTCCGTCAAGCAAGCGCAGGGTCAGTGACGCCGTTAAGCTCAAATGCGCGGGCGCGGTCAATGCACGTCGCACACTTGCCGCAAGGTTTGTTGCCGCGTTCGTAGCAACTGCGCGTGAGCTGATACGGTGCACCGAGCTCAAGCCCGACTTTGACGACGTCGGATTTTTTTTGGCACAGGAACGGCGCGACGACGCGAATTTTTTCGTAGGTGCCGATTCGGACGGCGGCACTCATTGCCGCGACGAATTGTGCACTGCAATCGGCGTAGGCGTTACCCGCCGCGTCGTCGCTGTGCACGCCGACATAAAGTTCAACGTCGTCGTCGTAAAGCCCGTCCGCGAAACTTGCCGCCATCGAAATCATCAGCCCGTTTCGGAAGGGCACATAGGTTGCAATGCGCGGCGACTGATTTTTTTCAATCTGCGCGGCGTAAGAGCCCGTATCGAGCGCGGCGGTCGAGGTGTCGAGCAATGCGGAATTTGAGCGGCGAAAAATTTCTGCGGCGTCAAGTTCGTAATGCGCGACGTTGTAAAATTCCGCGACTGCGCGGGCGGCGTCGAGTTCGGCGGCGTGACGTTGCCCGTAAAAAATCGACACGGCAGAAACATTTTCGACGCCGAGTTTATCAATCGCCATTGCAAGGCACGTCGTCGAATCAAGTCCGCCGCTCAAGAGAACGACCGCCTTCATGACGCCGCCTCAAAAACTTTACGGACGTTGGCAAAACATTCGTCGTAACTTTCGCCGGGGTGCGCCTCGTAAATTTTTTTGCCGTCGACATACATTGTCGGCACGTAGTAATAATCGGTGAACTTGCCCGCGCGTTCGGGCTGAAGATTTTCGTCGACAACCTCAATCGTCGCCGCCGCGTAAGCCGAATTCGCCGCCTTGAGCTCGTCAATCGCCTTGAACGCCGCCGCGCAGTACGGACAGCCCGTCATTTTAATCAGCGTGATTTGTTTCATGATGTCGCCTCCTCAACTTGCAAGAACTTCAACGCCCGTGTCGGTTATCAAAATCGTTTTCTCCCATTGCGCGGACAAAGTGCCGTCAGCCGTGCGAACAGTCCACTTGTCGTTTTGGTCGACGGTAACTTTTTTCTTGCCGGCGTTAATCATCGGCTCGACGGTCAGCACAATGCCCGGCACAAGCAACATGCCCGTATCTGCGCGGCAATCGTGGCTTACGAACGGCTCAAGGTGAAACTTCTTGCCGACGCCG
The DNA here is from genome assembly GCA_015206805.1 of Quinella sp. 1Q7. Classification (GTDB taxonomy): domain Bacteria; phylum Bacillota; class Negativicutes; order Selenomonadales; family Selenomonadaceae; genus Quinella. The sequence continues at coordinate 5,707 of JADEZP010000035.1, forward strand.
TGCCCGCCCAAATCCGTGACGACGGAGTAGCCGTTATCGTGAGCCATCTTGCCGCACGCCGCGCCGATATCGCCGACGAAATGCCAAGGCTTAGCCGCCGCAATGCCCGCCTCCATAATTTCGCGCGTCACGTCGATTAAACGTTGCGCTTCCGCAGAAATTTCGCCGACGGTGTACATGCGCGACGCGTCCGCAAAATATCCGTCAAGGTCGGTTGTTATGTCGATGTTCAAAATGTCGCCCGCCTTGAGAATTTCTTTGCGCGACGGAATGCCGTGGCAGACAACGTCGTTGACGGAAATGCAAATGCTCTTCGGGTAGCCCTCGAAGTCCAGACAGCTCGGATGCGCGCCGTGGCTTACGATATATTCGTGCGCGGCATTGTTCAGCGTTAAGGTGTCGACGCCTTCGCGGACAAGTTCGCTCATCAAATCAAGCGCGCCCGTATTGATGACCGCCGCACGTTTTATGCCCGCAATGTCCGCCGCGTTGTTAATCAGTCGTCTCGGCGGACGGACTTGATTTTTTGCGGCGACGAATTTAATTTCGTCAATCCGCGCGTCGAAGTCTTCGTGACACTTTTTATATTTTTTGCCGCTGCCGCACCAACACGGGTCGTTTCGTTTCATACGTCGCAACATCTCCCTGAAAAACTTTAACATTGAATCACGTCGCTTTGATAATCGCTGTAAACGCCCGTATGATACAATCGCCGCCGTTGAATGTAAAGATTTTGCCGTCGCAGAGTCCGCCGATATTTGCCGTGCGCTGTTGAAAAAAATTTTGCCTTGCCTTAGAATTTCGGCTGACAAAAATTTTAGCGAACACTCGACGGGAGGGCTTAACATGAAAATCGGAGTTATCAGCGATACCCACGGCTACATTGACCGCGTCGCGTTGGCGATGGAAAAATTTTTCGCCGACGCGGATTTTATTTTGCACGCGGGCGACGTGCTTTATCACGGTCCGAACAATCCGAACTACAAGGGCGACGACTACAACCCCAAGGCTTTGGCGAATCTGATTAACGCGTCGAAAGTTCCGTTCGTCATTGCTCGCGGCAACGGAGACAGCGAAGTCGACCAGCTCGTCTTGAAGGTGCCGATTCAAGCACCGTATGCTTACGCGTTCGCGGGCGGCAAACGTATCGTCGTCAATCACGGGCACTTTATTCCGACCGACGCCGATAAGGACGCGACTGCCGCCGCCTTGCACGCCGATATTTTCATCACGGGACACATTCACACGACCGTTTTGGAACGTCGCGGACAAACCGTCTTCCTCAATCCGGGAACTGCCTCGCCGTACTTGAGCAATCGTCCCGACAAAAAAACGGGCGTCGCGCTAATCACCGACGACAAGATTCAGATTTTCGACCTCGACGGCGGCGATGTGCTGATGAGTTTGGATTTGTAAGTTGACGTTCGGAGGATTTTGATGTTAGAAATTTTTGACGGGGCAATGGGTACAATGCTCCAAGCCGGCGGACTCAAGGCGGGCGCGTGTCCCGAACTTATGAACGTCGACGCACCCGACATCGTCGAAAAAATTCACCGCGCTTACATTGACGCAGGCGCAACGATTATCGAAACGAACACTTTCGGCGCGTCGCGAATCAAGCTTGCGCACTACGGACTTGCCGACCGCGTCCGTGAGCTGAACTTTGCCGCCGTGAAGACTGCCAAAATTGCCGCGGGAACTCGCGCGAAGGTTGCGGGCTCAATCGGTCCGACGGGCAAATTTATCGCTCCGCTCGGTGACCTTGACTTCGACGCCGCCTACGAAATTTTCCGCGAACAGTCCGAAGCACTTGCCGAAGCGGGCGCGGATTTTCTGATTATCGAAACGTGCATTGACGTCCAAGAAATGCGCGCCGCACTCCTTGCCGCGAAGGACGCTTGCAATTTGCCCGTGATATGTCAGTTGAGTTACAGCGACGACGGGCGCACCGTCACGGGCACCGACCCGCAATCTGCCGCCGTGATTCTGGAGGCAATGGGCGCGTCGATTATCGGCGTCAACTGCTCACTCGGTCCCGAACAGCTCGTGCCCGTCGTCAAAATTTTGGCGGAGAACTGTCGCGTGCCTGTCAGCGTTCAGCCCAATGCGGGTATGCCGTACCTTGAAGGCGGCTTCACGAAATTTCCCATGGACGCCAAAACTTTCGGCAGTTGGGGCGTCAAACTCGTTGAGGCGGGCGCGACGTATCTGGGCGGATGTTGCGGCACGACGCCCGACCATATCCGCGAACTTGCCGACGCCGTTAAAAATCTTCAGCCCGCGCCGCGCAGTGTCAATCGTCCGCTGATGTTAGCAAGCCGCAGTAAAACCGTCGTCATCGACAAGACGCGCACAATTTTAATCGGCGAACGAATCAATCCGACTGGGCGCAAAAAACTTGCGGCGGAGATTCGCGACGGCTCATTGCTCGGCGTCAAACGCGACGCGCTCAACCAAGTCAAGGCGGGTGCTCAAGTTCTCGATGTCAACATGGGCGTCGGCGGCATTGACCAACCGTTGATGATGGCGCGTGCCGTCCGCGAAGTTGCGCAGATAACCGACGCGCCGCTTGCAATCGACACGAGCGACCCTGCGGCGTTGGAGGCGGGCTTGAAAAATTTCCCCGGTCGTGCGCTGATAAATTCCGTCAGCGCGGAGCCCGACCGTCTCGAAAAATTTTTGCCGCTTGCCAAACGATACGGCGCGGCGATTTTGATTCTGCCGCTCACGGCTCACGGCGTCCCGAAAACTGCGGCGGAGCGCGTTGCCGTCGCGAAAACAATTCTCGACGCGGCGAAGGCTCACGGACTCACGGAAGGCGACTTCCTGCTTGACGCGCTGGTCATGACAATTTCCGCCGACGCGACCGCCTGCCTTGAGGTGCTCAAAACTTTGCGGCTGTATCGCGAACAATTCAACCTGCCGACGACGATGGGCTTAAGTAACATTTCGTTCGGATTGCCGAATCGCCCGCTGATTAACGCGACGTTCTTTGCAATGTGTCTCGCGGCGGGACTTGACGCGCCGATAATGAATCCTTACGCCGAACCGATGATGAATGCCCTTCGCGCCGCCGACGCACTGCTTGCCCGCGACCCGAACGGCTTGAGCTTCAGCAGACTTGCGCAGGTTGAGTCGTCGCCCGTTACGCTGCAAAAAAATTCACTGCCGACACTCGACGCGCTCAAGCTTGCGATTCGTGACGGCGACAAGGACGAAATTCCCGCGCTGATTCGACGCGCCGTCGACGAAAATTTTTCTGCCGACGACATCACCGAACGCGCCCTTACCGCCGCAATGAATGAACTCGGCGACGACTTCGGCTCGGGGAAAATTTTTCTGCCGCAGGTGCTGTTGAGCGCGGAAACAATGCGACTTGCCTTCGACGAGCTGAAAAAAAATTTCCCCGCGCAGAAAACTTCCACGCAGGGAACGTTCGTTATTGCGACCGTCAAAGGCGACGTGCACGACCTCGGCAAAAATATCGTCGGCGCACTGATTGCCAACAGCGGCTTTAAACTCGTCGACCTCGGCAAGGACGTTGACTCCGCCGAAATTGTCCGTGCCGCCCTCGAACACGACGCAGATATTGTCGGCTTGTGCGCGTTGATGACGACGACGATGATTCAAATCGACAAGGTTATCGCCGAACTTCACGCGGCGGGCAGCTGTGCAAAGGTCATGGTCGGCGGCGCGGCACTCACACAGGAATACGCCGATTCAGCAGGTGCCGACGCTTACGCACGCGACGGTGTCGAAGCCGTCCGCCTCGCGAAAAGCTTAGTCGCGCGTTAAGCCGCGTTCAAATTTTGCAGTCGAGCCCGTTTTGCCTTTGGTGACTTCAAGGCGGACGGGCATTTGATTTTTCAGCTCCTCCACGTGCGAAATAATTCCGACGAGCCGCCCGCCGCTCAAGTCAATAATCGTCGATATGGCGTCGTCGAGCGTTTCGCTGTCGAGTGAGCCGAAGCCCTCGTCGATAAAAATCGTGTCGAGTTTGATGCCGCCCGCATTGTTGCGGACGACTGCCGCAAGTCCGAGTGCCAACGATAACGACGCCAAAAAACTTTCGCCGCCGCTTAATGTGGCAACGGGACGCGTTTCGCCCGTGAAGTCGTCGAAAATTTCCAGATTGAGCCCCGCCGCCGAATCCATACGTTTGCCCGCATGTCGACTGCGCAAGCTGTAACGGCGGTCGCTCATTTTGTCGAGCCGATAATTCGCCTCCGTGAGCACCTGCTCAAACATCGCGCTCAAATAATATCGTGCGAAGGAAAATTTGTTGCCGCGAATTTTGCCGCCCGCCACGTCCGAAAGTTTTTTCCACACGCGCAAATTTTTTTCCGCCGCAGAAATTTTTTTGTCGAGTTCGGCAAGTTGCGACGCGAGCCCCGTGAACTTGTCCAGCGAATTTTTCAGCGAAGTCTCCGCACGAATTGCCGCGCCGTAATTTTTTTGCGCAGACTCCGCCGCGGTTTTCAGGGCGTCAATGTCGGGCGATGTGCGGTCTTTGAGCTTATCGGCAAGCGTGCCGTGAGTCTCCCGCGCAGAATTCAACGCGCCTTCGCACGAGGACTTGACGTTGCCGGCGTTGCGAAAATTTCTGTCGGCAGATTGCCACGCGGCGTCGAGGTCGCGCAAAGATTTTTTCGTCGCGGCAATGTCGAAATCGAGCGCGGCGGCGTCCGACAAATATTTTTCGGGCACGCGGGTTTGCAGGGTTTGATATTCGGTGTTCCGTTGAGTTTGTATCTTCGCGGCGGCGTCCAGAGCTTCGCGAGCAGTTTTAAGCGCGTCGTTGTTGTCGGCAATGCACCGTTCGCCCTTGGCAATCCGTTTGTCGCAGTCGGAAAGCGCGTCGGCTTGAGCTTTGGCGGCGTCGAAATTTTTTTTTGCAACGGCAAGCGTGGGCACGTCGGAAAAATTTTTCAGCGAATCGCGCTTGGTATCGATGGCGGTTTGAATCTGCGCGGCGGAAATTTTATCGGCGTCGAGAATTTTTTTGCGACCGTCAGAATTTTTTCGTGCGGCGTCAATGTCGCTGTCGGAGGGAATGTAGGCGTCGCCGAAATTCACGTGCAAATGAGTTCGCGAGCCGCATACGGGGCAAGGTTCGCCGTCGCGCAAATTTTTGGCGAGCAGTGCCGCAGAGCCGTCGCGCTGAAGTTTTTGCAGACGTTCAAGTTCGGATTGAGCCGCGTTGAAAATTTTTTCGGCGTCGGAAATTTTTCGTCGCGCCTGTTGCAAATCGCCTTCAAGCCGCGAAATTTCCCGCAAGATGTTTTCACGGTCGCGAGCCCTGTCCAAAATCGTCTGTGCCGCAACAAAATTTTTTTCCGCGCCCGACAAATCGTTGCGTTGCCGCTTGAGTTCGGCAAGTCGCGCGTCGAATCGTTCGGCGTCAAATTCACGAGCTTTAAAGGCGGCGTCGGCAGTCTGAAAATTTTTTTCGGCGTCGTCCAAAGCTTTGCGCTTGCCGTCCAAGTCGACGAGGGCATTTTTAATTTCGGCGAGCTTATCGGCGTCGGACTTGAGCTTGTCGCGTTGAGGTTGTTCGGCGGCGCGAAGGTCGTATTCAATTTTTGCGTCGGAGAAAGTTTTATTGGCGCGGTCGAAATTATTTTGCGCCGTGGCGACGGCTTGAGCGCGTCGAGCCAATTCCGCGAAGTTGCCCGCCAAAATATTTCCCGCCGTAAATTCCGCTTGCGCCGTGTCGAAAATTTTCTTGAGGTCGGCGGAATTTTTCACGGCGGCGGCGTATTCGTCGCGGATTTTTTCAAGCGCGGCGGCGTCGAGCGTGTTGCCCTGAAGTTGCGCCGTCAATGCGGACTTGTCGCCTTGAAGGTCGTCGAAAATTTTCTGCGCGGCGTCGAACTTGAGCTTGAGCCCGTCCTCAATGCGGCTGTACAGCGCGGCGTTAAACAGCGTGTCCAACACGGGCTGACGGTCTTCGGCGCGGGCGGACAAAAAATTTTTGAACGCGCCCTGCGGCAACAAAACCACCTGCCGAAATTGTTTCACGTCGAAGCCGAGCAAATCTTTAATCGCGTTCGTGACATGCGACGCCTGCGTTTCAAGCTCACGGTCGCCGCAAGTAAGTTTGGCGGTAATTTGATTTTGATTCGTCTTGCGGTTGGAGTAATGTTTAAGCGTGCGGCTGACGCTGTAAATTTTTTCGCCGAGCGCGAATGTAAACGCCACTTCCGTCGGAATTTTGTCGGCAACGCCCTTTGAACGCATCATCGCGGCATCGCGTTCGTCGCCCGACGCCGTGCCGTACAGCGCAAAACATATCGCGTCAAGTATCGTCGTTTTGCCCGCACCCGTCGCGCCGTGTATCAGAAAAATTTTCTCCCCGCGCAGATTTTCGGCGAAGTCCAGCGGCGTCGGCTTGATATACGGTCCGAAAGCCTGCATCGAAAGTTTTATCGGTCTCATGTTAAGCCTCCCGTTCAGCGCGTTCCAACTCGCGCAAAAAATTTTCAAACGTCGTCCGCTCCTCGTCGGTAAGTGGCTCATTCGTCACGGACTCAAAAAATTTCGCGAACTGCTCCGAAATGCCGTCCTCCCTGCGAAAACTTTGCGCGGGCTCGTCGTCGTAACTTTGCAGATGATTTTTGCGCTTGACCTCCAAAAAATTCGGGAAGGCGTCGCGCAAAAGTTCCGTGTCGTAAATGTACGCGTCGTCCGTCAAAATTATCTGCACGTAACTTTCGGTGCGCGACTGCCTCAAAAGCTCGGCAAAGGTGCCCGTGACAATGCGGACATCTCTGCGCGGCGTGAGCGGAATTTTTTTCGCGTCTACAAAACCTTGCGCGTCAAGCTCAACAATCGTGACGGATTTTTGATGATTCGCCTCGTCGAAGGAATATTTCAGCGGCGAGCCGGCGTAACGAATATTTTCGGCGGAAATTTTTTGCGGGCGGTGCAGGTGACCGAGCGCGACATAATCGAAGTCCGAAAAAATTTTCGCGTCGACATTGGCACTGCCGCCGACAAATTTGCGTTCGGATTCGGACTCAATGCCGCCCGTCAAAAACGCGTGGGCAACGGCGACGTTCCTGCCGCGCGGAATATTCAGCTGCTCAATCGTCGCGGCAAGTGCGTCGGGCTCCGCGAACGGCAACAACGTAAAATAAATTTCGCCGAACGCGTCGCGCAAGACAATATGCGCGGGTTCGTCGGACTTCGCGGCAATGTGAATGTTGCGGCTCTCGAAAAGTTTGCTGCCGAAATTTAAGCGCGTCGCGCTGTCGTGGTTGCCCGCGATAATCAGCGTGGGCAAATTTTTTTCGGCAAGTCGGTTGAGCGTGTCGTTAAGCAGGTCGACGGCGTCAATGGGCGGCACGGCGCGATCGTACACGTCGCCCGCAATCAACAGCGCGTCAATTTTTTCACGGTCGATGATGTCGAATATTTGGTCGAGGATAAATTTTTGGTCGTCAATCAGCGGCGCACCCTTGAGCGTTTTGCCGAGGTGCCAATCCGCCGTGTGAAGCAGTTTCATAAAAAAATCGCCTCCCGAAATTTTTGCGGCGATTATATCACACGGCGCGGAAAATTTTGCTTGAAATGCGGCGCGACGCGAAATATAATTTCCGCAAAACATTCGGGAGGTTGAGCCGTGAGCAGAACAGAATTTGAATTGACCGATAACGTCATGTACGTCAAGGGCGTCGGACCGCGACGGGCGGCGGCTCTGGAAAAATTGGGCATCGTCACGAAATACGACCTGCTGACGCATTACCCGCGCGGCTACGAAAATCACACGAGCTTGACCAAAATCGCCGACATCTTCGCGGGCGAAACCGTTCAACTTGTCGGGCGCATTTCCGATATCGATTCGCGGGAGACGCCGCGCGTGACGATTATCACGGCGATTTTGTCGGACGACACGGGCAGTATCCAACTGACGTGGTTCAATCAAACGTATCTGCTGAAAAAACTCAAGTCGGGAATGCGGCTTCACGTCATCGGCAAGGCACGTTTCAATCCGTGGGCACGCGGCGTCGTCGTCGACCAAAGTCAAAGCTTCACGATACTTGAGCCCGACGAAGAGCCCGAACTCGGTATCATGCCCGTTTACCCGTCGACAGCCGCAATGACGCAACAAAACTTCCGCACGGCAATCAAAAACTTGCTCGCGTCAATGCCGCCGCTCAAAGAAATTTTGCCGCAGGAAATTTTGTCCGCGCAGGATTTAATGCCGCTCGATTCGGCAATGCGGGCAATTCACTTCCCGAAAAATTACGCCGAACTCGACGCGGCACGACGACGGCTCGCCTTCGACGAACTGTTTCTGATTCAATGCGGGCTCATGCTAATTAAGCGGCAAACTCAAGTCGAACGGCTCGGAATCACGCACAATCCAAACGGCGCACTCGTCAAGGCGACACTTGCGAAACTGCCGTTTGAGTTGACGGGCGACCAGAAAAAAGTTTTCCGTACTGTCGTCAAGGATATGGAAGGCAAACTTCCCATGCGCCGCCTGATTCAAGGCGACGTCGGCTCCGGCAAAACGATTATCGCATTGCTCGCGCTCGTTAAGACCGTCGAAAACGGCTTCCAAGGCGCGTTCATGGCACCGACGGAAATTTTGGCGAATCAGCATTACGAAACGTTCACGCGACTTTTGAGCGACCTCGGAATTCGCGTCGGACTTTTGAGCGCGAAGGTCACCCGCTCACCAAAACAGCGCAAGGAACTTTACGATAAAATTTCGGCGCACGAACTCGACATCGTTATCGGGACGCACGCGCTGATTCAAGAGGGCGTCACCTTCGCGAAACTCGGACTTGTCGTCACGGACGAGCAACATCGCTTCGGCAAGACGCAACGGTCGACACTCGAAAAAAAATCGGACGTCGTGCCCGATATGCTGGTTATGACGGCGACGCCAATCCCGCGCACAATGACGCTGACGGTTTACGGAGATTTGGACGTGTCGCTGATTAAGGAATTGCCGCCTGGTCGCAAACCGATACTTACGCAGGCAAAGACAAGTCGCAGTCGCAAGCGCGTGTATGAATTCGTCCGCGCAGAAATTTTGGCGGGGCGACAAGCTTACGTCGTTTGCCCGCTTATCGGGCGCAGTGAGTCGGAACGGCTTGCCGACATTGAATCCGCCGAAGAAATTTTCGACACGTTGAGCCGCGGCATTTTCCGCGACGTGCCCTGCGCACTCCTTCACGGCAAGATGAAGCCGCGCGATAAAGATGACATTATGGAACGTTTCCGCGACGGCGAAACTAAGCTGTTGGTGTCGACGACGGTAATTGAAGTCGGCGTGGACGTGCCCAATGCCAGCGTTATGGTCGTCGAGCACGCGGAGCGATTCGGGCTTGCGCAACTCCACCAACTGCGCGGGCGTGTCGGACGCGGCGCGGCGAAGTCTTACTGCATTTTGCTTTCCGACAGCAAGGCGAGCGACGCTAAGGAACGGCTTGCGACGTTGGAGGCGACGAACGACGGTTTCAAGCTTGCCGAACACGATTTGAAGATGCGCGGTCCCGGACAATTTTTCGGCGAGGCGCAACACGGTTTGCCCGACCTTAAAGCCGCCGATGTTTTCCGCGACGTGGCGATACTGATTCAAGCCCGCGACGCCGCCGAAAAGTTCATCACCGACGACGACAACTTGAACTACTTCGTAAGCCTGCGAGAAAATCTTGCGCTTGCTTACGGCGACAAATTCAGCCAGATAACCGAGGCGTGAACTTTACCGACGCAATAAAAAATTCCCCGACGCCGTTCAGACGTTGGGGATAATTTTTTTTGGTTACGGCGCGGGCGACGCGGTCAGTACGTTCAAGTTGCCGTCCTCCGCGATTGAAAAGCTCACGCCGCCTTCAACGACACTGCCCGAAAAATTTTCAGCCGTCAGCGCGTTCATCAAGGCTTGCGGGTCGGCGTCGGGCGCAAGACTTTTTATGAACGCCGTCAACAGCCACACGGTAAACAGCGATTCGTCCTTGGCTTCGGGCGTCGTGTAGCACAGATTCAGCCGCTTGAAGTTGCCGCCCGATTCGCTCCAGCCAATCAACGCGACGCGGTAATCGCCGAAAATATTCGCGAACAAATCGCCGTCGGGCTTGTTGAAAGTTTTGGCATCCTTAATCAAGAACAGGTGCGCCATTGCCGAAACGTCGTCGGTGCCCATCGTTTCCTGCAGTATCGGCGTCACGAGCCCGTTGAATTTTTCGGTAAGCGTCGCGGCGTTCAGGTCGAGTGTCGGGGAATTCGCGGGCACTTGCTCCACGTCGAAAAAAATTCTGTCGAGTTGCGCACGCGTGAACGGGACGGCTTCGACTGTGCCGCCGCTCAACATGAGCGCGACGAGCATTGCAGCAAAAATTTTTCTCACGCGAAGACCTCCCTACTGCGCGGCGACCGCCGTAATGATGTTGATGTTTTCGATTGTCGCGACGGAAAATTTTACGCCGTTGCGAATCACGGGCTTTGACGGATCTTTTTGCGCTTCGTTGAGCAAATCGCCCGCGTTCAAGGTCGGGTCAATGCCGCGCAAAAATCCCTGCAACACCAGCACATTAAACAGCGCGTCGTCGCGGTCTTCGGCAATCGTCGCGAAAAAATTCAGCACCTTGAAGTTGCCGCCCGCCTCGTTAAAGCCGATAATCACGGCGCGATTCGCAAAATTTTTCGTGAAGACTTGCTTCGAGTCGTTCTCAAAAGTTTTGGCGTCGTTGAGCAGAAAAATTCGCTCCATCATCGCGGCATCGTCACCTTGAGCACTCGTCTCGCGGATAAAATTCGTGATGAACGCGTTGTAATTGCGTTGGAAGGTCGCGGCGTCAAGGTTGAGCGTGGCGGCTTCGGAGGCGGCGGGATTGGCGACGGTGTGCGCGACAATTTTATCGAATTGCTCTTCCGTGAACAGCGCGGTTTCGGCGGCGGCAATGTTGCTTGCCGACAAAATCAGCGCGACAGTCAGCGCGACAAAAAAATTTTTCATGATACGTCTCCTTTCGACGCAAGGAAGTCTTCCAGAATTTTGCGCTTGGAAATTTTACCCGTGGCAGTGCGCGGCATTTCCGACAGCTCGTAAAATTCGCGCGGCACCTTGTACAGCGCAAGGTTAATCTGCAGAAATTTTTTCAGCGCGCGAGTGTCGACGTGTTCGCCGTCCTTGGCGACGTAGAAACATGCGCCCGCTTGCCCGCGCAGTTTGTCGTCGACGCCGATAACAGCCGCGTCCTTTATGCCGTCGAAACGGTAAATCAGCTCCTCGACTTCGCGCGGATAAATATTTTCGCCCATGCTGATTATCATTTCCTTGAGCCGATTGACGATGTACAGATAACCGTCGGCGTCCATGCGGACAACGTCGCCCGTGTGAAGTCTGCCCTGCGCGTCGATTGTCGCACTCGTGGCGGCGGTATTGTTCCAGTAGCCGAGCATGACGTTATCGCCGCGAATCAAAAGTTCGCCGACCTGTCCCGCAGGCAAAGTGTTGCCGTCGCCGTCGATAACGGTAAGTTCCTCGTCGGGTATCGCCTTGCCGATTGAGCCGGTGCGTTCTTGACCGGGGATTGTCAGCGTGACGATTGGCGACGCCTCCGACAAGCCGTAACCTTCCGAAATGGGAATGTTGAATTTGTCCGTGAATTCCTGCGCGATTTTGAGCGGCAACGTCGTCCCGCTGCACATGGCAAGCCGCAACGTCTTGAGTTCGGCGGGCTTGGCAATTTTCGTGATGAGCCGATAAATTGACGGCACCGCGTAAAAATCCGTGATACCCGCGTCGCGAATCGTCTCGACGACTTCTTTCGGCGTAAACGTTCGGATGACGTGAATTTGCGCGCCGCAATAAAGCGCGTACAGCACGCAACACGTCCAGCCGAAGCAGTGATACATCGGCAGGACGCACAGGACTTTGCTCGTGGCGCGGCAGCCGAGAATCGTAATTTGCTCCGTGTTGCGGACTAAGTTGCGGTGGGAGAGCGTCGCGCCCTTCGGATTGCCCGTCGTGCCGGACGTGTAAATTATCGCGCACGGGGAATTTTCGTCGAAGTCGGCGGGCAATTCGGGAGCGTCGGGAAAAATTTTGTTGCCGAAAGTTTTTATGTCGTGTTGGGCGAACGAAAACTGCGCGTCGAATTCCAGCGGCGTGAACGTCAAAATATGATGAATTCCCGCGTCGCGCATGATGTAGGCGGTTTCACGCGGACTCAACTGAAAATTTATCGGCACGCAAATTGCGCCCAATGACGCCGCCGCCAGATACGTGTAAATAAATTCCGCGCTGTTTCGGGAAAATAAACCGACGCGGTCGCCCCTGCGAATGCCCAACGCGTACAGACGGTTGCGGAAATTTTTGACGCCGCGAGCCGCCTCCGCGTAAGTTATTCGCCGCCCGTCGTCGACGATTGCAATGTCTCCACTTCGTCCGCGAGTAATAATTTCGTGAACCAACAAATTTATATCGCTCCCTTCGTTCAGGTGTCTCACGTGCGCATGAGCTGTAGCAAAAGTTCAGCCCACTTGCCCGCCACAACCTGCGCCGAAAATTTTTCAAGGCACGGCGCACAATTCGACGACAGCCGCTCACGAAGACCCCGTTCAGTCAAAATGCGGATGATTCTGTCAGCCATTGCCGCCGTATCGTTGACGGGCACCAAAAAGCCGTTGACTCCGTCTTGAATCATGTCCGACGGACCGTAAGCGCAATCGAACGCGACGACGGGCGTATTCGCCTGCAAACTTTCCTGCACGACCAGCGCGAAGCCCTCAAGTCTGCTCGGCAAAATTGACAGTGCCGACGACGCGAACACTGCGGGCATATTTTTGCTGAAGCCCTCAAATTTTATGTGCGCGTTCAGTTTATGTGCGTCGATGATTTTTTGTATCGTGCTTTGCAGTTGACCTTTGCCGTAGAAATGCAACGTCGCCTGCGGAACTTTTTCGACGACGCGCCGCATGACATCAACGGCAAGTGCTTGCCCCTTCTCCTCGACGATTCGCCCGACTTGCACGATTTTAAACGGGTCGATTTTCACGTCGGGAGTTGTTCGCGTGGCGTCGAGCGCGTGCGGAATTGCCGTTACGTTGTCGAGCTTGTAACGTTCGGTTATGTCGATTTGCTGTTGCTCCGTCAGCGTTATGATTGCGTCGGATTTGATGCGAGTGTTGCTCAAAAATCCGCAGTATATGACGGTCGGGTCTTTGTGCGGATTGGGAATTTCGCCGGGCTTGCCCATGACGACGTGGATATTGTGGACTTGGTGCATGACGCGCACATTGTCATATCCGCCCGATTTAAGGTCGATATATGTTTGATTGTATTCGGGCTTCCTGTCGCCGACGAGGAAAAAATTTTTCGTCCTGCCGAACAGATTCAGCAACCAATACGAAATTGCCGCGTCGTGAGTCTTGAAAACATTCGTGACGGTGCCGTTGCGGTCGACGAGCTCCATAAGCGTCACGGTCATTTTGTCCTTGACGAGCTCCCAAAATTCATGCGCGGCGAGCGTGCCGTCGGGGCGATAATAAAAAACATCCCGCGGACGTTCCTTGTCGTCGAGTTCCTGCCGACAGCTCAAAAAGCCCAGCGCGTCGTAATAATCGCGGCGAATTTTTTTGTGGTCGTCGTTGAAATAATTTATGTAGCTCAAGCGTCGCGGGTCGTTGGCGAAAAACGCGCAATACATAACAAGCGTCCCGTCGCGCCGCAGAATACGCAAATCCTTTTCCAGCCGCTCAATCCGCCAACCTTCGTGCATGGGCTCAACGTAAGTTTTGCGCGGCTTTTCGACGGCGCGATCAATCTCCTGATAATAATCGTACATGTTGAGCACGGGAAAATTCACGTCGTAAGCTTTGCGCTGTTCGAGCAAGTCGTTCTGGTACTGATTCGTGATGAACGTGACTTGAACGCCCAACTGCGCGGCGAAAAGTTTGCTCCTGCGAAACGACGCAAACTCAATGCCGGGCGCGGCAGGTTTGATATTGCGCAACATGAAGCAAACGTGATTGTCGCCCGCCACGAATTCGCGCTTGAAGGTCTCGATAACGTCAGCGGCAGTCGCGGGCTTAGCGGCCGATTTTTTATCGGCGTCGGCAGTCGCGGGCTTAGCGAGCGATTTTTTATCGGCGTCGGCAGTCGCGGACTTAGCGGGCGATTTTTTATCGGCGTCGACAGTCGCGGACTTAGCGGGCGATTTTTTATCGATAAGTTTTGCGGGAGACTTCAGCTTGAGCTTTTGGCGCGACTTCAAGCCGAAATTCAATTCACTCAAGCCGTCGTCGTCAAGCAAACCGTCCTGATTAAACAAGAAATCATCCATAAGAACACCGCCTTCCGTCACTTCGGTTGCAAGGCTTTTCGATAGGCGACATGCTCAAAAAATTTCTCGACGCTTGAATTTATGACGAGTTCGGCGGGGAAGTCGTTGTCCGCCAAAATTTTTTGCGACAGCTCATGATTGCCGACGTCAAGGTCGATGTGCGCGTCGGAGCCCATGATAACTTCCGTGCCGTATTTTTTGCAGGCGGCAAGCATCAATGCGGCAGTCTTGTCGGAGCCGGCGCGGTGTCCGCCCGCATTGTAGGAGGCGTTGTTGACTTCAAGCAGGACGTGATTATCTTTGGCGGCGCGGGCAATGGCGTCGAAGTCGGCGGGGTAAAGCGGATTGTCGGGGTGACCGATTATGACGACGTGCGGATTTCTCATTGCGCCGATAATCGCGGCAGTATTTTCCGCGACGTTGCCGGGTTCGATGCACGGATTGTGCAGGCTTGCAATGGCGTAGTCGATTCGCTTGAGAATCTGCGCGGGCAAGTCGGTGCTGCCCGAATAGTCGAGTATATTGAGTTCCGCGCCCATGGCGACTTTGAGACCGTCAAGTTCGCGGCGAATGACTTTGAAGTTCAGGTAGTAAAAATTGTGCGTGGCACCAGGCATCAGCGGGGCGTGGTCGGCAATTCCGACGAGTTCGAGACCTTTACGCTTGGCGACGGCAATAACTTCGCCGAACGTGCTGTAAGCGTGCCCGCTTGCCGTTGTGTGGACGTGGACGTCGAGAGTGTCTTTCATAAAAATTTCGGCTCCTTTCGCGGCGATTATAGCACAAATTCTTGCCCGCGCAAAAAATTTCGCGTAGAATGTGGCGGGCTTGGCAGTGTGTTGCGCTGTCCGAACGTTTCGATAACTTTTGTATTGTTGAACTACTTTCTTTTGCTTGTCCAAAAGAAAGTAGCAAAGAAAAGACAGCCGCCTGTCGAAAACGTCACGTTTTCTAACGGCGGCGGTCATGGCCGCCCATCCTTGGGCGACCTCAAACTTATCAGCAGAACTTCGGCATAAAAAAATTTTTCGGAGGATTTGCGTATGACAATCGCTGAAGTGTGCGTGAACATCACGGCGAACAGCTTGGACAAAAATTTTACTTACCGCGTGCCCGAACATCTGCAGGGCTTGACGGCGGGTTGGCGCGTGATAGTTCCGTTCGGTCGGCAACGGGTCGACGGCTTCGTTATGCGCGTTCGCGAGGTCGACGAGTCGGAAACGTTTGAATTCGAGCTCAAGGACGTTGCGGAGGTTATCGACGAGGAGCCGTGGTTTACGCCCGAAATGATGAGCGCGGCGCGTTGGCTGTCGGAATTTTATCTTTGCCCGCTGTCGCGAACGATGGGACTTTTCATGCCCGGTCGGCGCGGCAAAAAAATCGTCATCAAATTTGAGCGCGTCTTTGTGCTTGCGGCAGAATACGACCCGAAAGATTTTGTCAACAAGCCCGCGCAACTGAAACTCTTGCGACTGCTTGAGGAACGCGGCATTGTTCGTGCGGCTGAATTGTCCGAACACAAAATTTTATCGACGACGGCGAAAACTTTGTGCGACGCGGGCTTAATTGCGGTCGAACAGCGGCGGGTGCTTCGCGACAGTTACGCGCAAATAAAATCCGTGCCGAAAACTTTTGAGTTGACGGACGACCAGCGTTCGGCGATTGCGGCAGTCGAAAAATTTTTGTCGGCGCGAAAGTTCCAAGGCTTCCTGCTGCACGGCGTGACGGGTTCGGGCAAAACTCAAGTCTACATCGAGCTTGCGAAGGCGACACGTCGGCTGGGACGGCGCGTGATAGTTTTGGTGCCCGAAATTGCGCTGACGGGTCAAGCCGTCATGAACTTCAAGGCGCATTTCGACGACGTGGCGGTCATTCACAGCCGCTTGAGCATCAACGAACGATCCGACGCCTTCCACAGAATCCGCATGGGCGACGTCGGCATTGTTATCGGCGCACGCTCCGCGCTGTTCACGCCCGTTGACAACGTCGGCTTGATTGTCGTCGACGAGGAGCAAGACACGTCTTATAAGCAGGGGCAAAATCCGCCGCTGTATCATGCGCGAATCGTCGCCGAGGAATTTGCACGCTTCCACGACGCGGCAATAATTTTCGGTTCCGCGACGCCGAGTTTGGAAAATTTTTATCGCGCCCGTCACGGCGAGCTGATTTATCTGCAAATGCCGCGCAGGGTGCTGGACAATCCGCTGCCCGACGTGAAATGCGTCGACATGCGCACCGAACTCAAGGCGGGCAATCGCACGGTCTTGAGCCGTGAATTGGCGGAACTTTTGCGGCGGACGGTCGCGGACGGTCAACAGGCGATATTACTTTTGAATCGGCGCGGCTGGTCGACGGTGGTAATGTGTCGGGAGTGCGGCGCGTTGGCGAAGTGTCCCGAATGCGGCTTGCCGATGACTTATCACGCGGACGGATTGTTGCGCTGTCATAATTGCAACGTCGAACTTGAGCCGCCGAAAGTTTGTCCCGCGTGCGGCAGTCGACGCATAAAATTTCTCGGCACGGGCACCGAAAAGCTTGAGCGTGCGCTGAAAACCATCCTGCCGAATGCGCGAGCCGTTCGCATGGACAGAGACTCCACGGGCGGCAAATTCGGGCACCAAAAAATTTTGGACGCCTTCGCCGCGCACGAATACGATATACTTTTCGGCACGCAGATGGTCGCTAAAGGTCACGATATCGGCAACGTGACGACGGTCGGAGTTTTAAGCGCGGACGCGGCTTTGAGTTTCGCGAACTTTCGGGCGTCGGAGCTGTGTTTTGAGCTGATAACGCAGGCGGCGGGACGTGCGGGTCGCGCGGATTTACCCGGCAAAGTCATTGTGCAAGCGTACAACGTCGACGCGGCGGCTATTCGTTTCGGTTGCGAACAGAACTACGAAAAATTTTGCGCCAATGAATTCCCGTTGCGCGAAGAAATTTTTTTCCCGCCGTATTGTCGATTGGTCAAGCTCATCGTCACGGGCAAAGACGAGCTCAAAACGAAGTCCCGCGCCAAGGAGATTGTCAAAGCTTTCCGCGCCGAGGTCGCCAAAAAATTTTCGAGCCGCCAAGAAATTTTCGGACCGATTGCCGCCGCCATTGCGTGCCTGCGCGGAGTGTATCGTTTCGCCGTGGTGATTAAGTCGGCGGATTTGTCGAGCGTGCGGAATTTTCTGCGCTCTCACGATCTGCACAGGTGCGACGACGTTCAGCTTGACATTGACCCGTTGACGACCGATTGAGCGTTGTGCACGGTTCAGCGCAAAAAAATAGAGCCCGTCGTTTGACGAGCTCCGAAGTTTCTTTAAGCCGGTATCGCGTTGACTTTCAGCGTGAGTTTGGATTTTTTGCGAGCGGCCGCGTTCTTGTGAATGGTGTTGTTAGCGGCGGCTTGATCGATGGCTTTGTGAGCGGCGGGCAGAAGTTTTTTTGCTTCAGCGGCGTCGCCTGCTGCCACGGCTGCCAACACGAGCTTTTGAGCCTTTTTGATGCGCGTTTTCTCGAAGACG
>JADEZP010000118.1 GCA_015206805.1 Quinella sp. 1Q7
CGCAATGCTCGACCACCCCGAAACGTTCAACGTCCGCGACTATCTGATTGACTATTCAAATGCGGGCGTAAAGTTTTCGATTCTGCCCGCGCCGCTGTACGTTTTCGACGCCTATCAAACCGACGTGCAACTTGTCACGAACATCATCAACGACCTGAATTTTTGCGACTACATAATCATCGACTTGAACTCCATGTTCAGCGCATTGAATTTGGCAATGCTCGATATAAGCACCGTCATCAATTACGTCGGCGTTATCGACTTCCTGCCCGCGCTCAAAAACTACAAAATCGGCTACGATACGCTGATTCGCTTTGAATACGAGGAAAGCAAGATTCGCCTTGTCGAAAACCGCGCCGACTCCCAAAAGCTCATTGACGGGCGCGACGTTGAAAGACTTCTCGGCGAGCCGTTCTATCACCGACTGCCCAACGATTATCCGTCCGTCAACAAATCAATCAACAGCGGGCAACCGTTAATGTTCGCCGCGCCCGATTCAAAGCTGACCAAAAGTTTTGACGAACTTGTCGGGCTTTACACGAACCGCCAACAAAATTCCGACGCTCCCGTCGAAACAAGTAGCGGCGGATTTTTCAGCGGCATAAAAAAATTTTTCGGCTTTTGACCGATAATGTCCCCGTGCAAAGGAGGTTTTGCCCTTGGCTTATAAAGTTGTCGTGGTTGAAGATAATCCCGAAATGTTGGACGATATGGTCGGCGTACTGCGCCGTTCGCCCGATTTTGAAATTGCTGCCACTTACAAAAGCGTCAACAACGCGTTGGGACAGGCGGGCATGTTCAAGCCCAATCTGTTCCTGATTAACGTCGACGCCGAAAAAATGCTTGAGGCAATACCCGCGTTCGTCGAGACATTCCCCGGCGCGTATATCCTCGGCATGATGAGCCAATGGGATCCGCTCCGCGCGAAACGGGCACTGGAAGGCGGCGCGACGGGTTGCATACTCAAGCCCTTCACGGCGCATGACATTTTGGAATATCTGCAACTGTATTCGATTCGCGGACAACGTCGCCCGCCGCGTCTGATATCGTTTTTCAGCCCGAAAGGTCGCGCGGGACGGACGACACTTGCGGCGATTTTGGCACTGCTCATTGCCGAAAAAACCGGTGAACGCGTCGCGCTGATTGACGCCGATTTGCAATTCGGTGACCTGCCGATTTTCTTCGACGTTGCCCCGAAACGCACCGTCGTCGACGCCACGCAGGACATAAAACTTTTGACGCCCGTAAGTTTCGCGCCGTACTTCTATCAGATTAAAGACAACGTTTATCTGTTGAGCAGCCCCGACCGTCCCGAATACGCCGAACTTGTCGCGCCAGACAGCCTCGTCGAAGTCGTCATGATGGCGGGAAATATTTTCCGTTACGTGCTTGTCGACCTGCCCGCAGGATTCAATCCCGTAACGCTGGAGGTCTGTCGCATTTCGGATGTCGTTTTCGTCACGACGATGATAAACAGCGGCTTTGAAGTCATTCACGCAAAAAAGACGATGGAAATGTTCGTTGCGCAGGACGACGGGCGGCGTAAAGTTCATACGGTGTTCACGCGTGTAAATCCTTTCACGGAGGAACAGCGTCAAAAAATCGCCGACCAGCTCGGTTATCCCGTCGACGTGATGATTCCGAACGAATACCGCATGATTTCCGTCGCGAACAGCGGACGACTTGCAAAGGGCTTCCCGCGCGACACGTTGCTTATGCAGACAATCAGCGGCATGGCGGACAAAATCATTGACGCGGGGAGGTAACGGCAAGTGGATCTAATCATTGCGACAGTCGCGGCGATATCGACGTTCCTGTTCGTACTCTTCACGTTGCTGTTTATCAAGCGCAATTTAAGCGTCGACATCTTTCACCGCCTGCGCCGACATCACGTCGACGACGTCAAACATTCCAAAAATAACGACGACATTTTCCGCCGCGCGTATCTGTTCATTCAACGAGCCGCCAAACCAATCGCCGACCTCGGCATCGCGAAAAAAATTGAGTTCAAGCTTCGGCAGGCGGGCATTCCGATTTTCGGCGCGGAATTTATCGTTATCGTGTTTATCGGCGCACTCGTGACGGCAATTTTCGCCTTCGTGATAACGCTCAACATCGTAGTCGCGCCAATATCGTTCGTCGGAGTGCCGCTGTTTTGTTGGCTGTGGTTGCGCATGAAAGCCAACAGTCGACGCAAAGCCTTTACCGAACAGCTCGGCGACTGCCTGACGACCGTATCGAACGCCCTTCGCGCCGGTTACAGCTTCCAACAGGCAATGGACGTTGTCGCGCGTGAAATGGAGCCGCCTATGAGTTCCGAATTTGAGCGCGTGACGACCGATATTGCAATGGGCGTCGCCCTTGAAGACGCACTGGAGAACATGAATCAGCGCATCGGCAGTCAAGACTTCGACCTTGTCGTCACGGCGGTTTTGATTCAGCGCGAAATCGGCGGCAACCTTGCGCAAATCCTCGACACGATAAGTTTCACAATCAACGAACGTATCCGCATGAAACGCGAAATCGGCGCACTCACCGCGCAGGGCAGATTTTCCGCGTGGGTACTGTTGCTGTTGCCGTTCTTCGTCGCGGCATTCTGCTGGATTTACAATCACGACCAAATGCAAGTCTTCGTCAACGAGGAAATGGGCAGAATCGCGCTTGCCGTATGCGTCCTGTTGGAGATACTCGGATTCTTCGTCATTCAGCGCATCGTCGATATCGAAGTATGAAAATTTCCTTAAAAGCTTGAAATTTTCCGGCTACGGTTTTATAATAATCACACGCCGATCCTCGTGGTCATCAAGCGATATATCCGACAAAGGAATTGGAGGAGATACAAATGATCAAGTACATTCAAAAGCTGATAGACAAGCTTAAAAAGTCCGAAAAAGGTCAGGGCATGGTCGAGTACGCGCTCATTATCGCGTTCGTCGCGGCTATCGCCATCTACGTCCTCAACAACGGTCTCAAAGCCGCAGTCAAAGATTCGTTCGACAACGCATCTGCCATGATCAGCTCTGCTAACGCGGAGACAAAAAATATTAATAAGTAGCAGTGGCACCTGATGTTAGCGGCTGAAAACACACGCGGGGCGGCGGCTTGAGCACGTGCCCCGAAATACGAACGGTAAAAATTTATTAGCTTCCGAAAAATTTTTTTGGAAGCTTTTTCTTTAGGCGGCGGGAAACTTCGCGGCGACGTGGAATAAAATATATTACCGTTATTCCCGACCGCCGACAAAATTCAAGGGGGCGATTCACATGAAAAGACAACGCGGTCAATCTATGGTGGAGTTCGCGCTCATGGCTCCGATTGTGTTCATGATGATTTTCGGCATGATTTACGGCGGCATAATGTTTATGCAGTACATGCACTACAGCAACGCAGTCCGCACTGCCGCCCGCGAAATTGCAGTTTCCGCCGAAAACAACAGAATTACTACCAAAGAAGACAAGGAAGAATGGTTGACGAAGGTTTGGAAAAGTGAAGTCGACACTCGATTTTACACGCCGACAGTCAACATCAATCCGAATGACAACGGCGACGTCGTGATTAATGTGACTTTTTACATGAACGAAGCGGAATATAATTCCCTGCCAAATATTTTGAAGAGCTTGGAATTTCCGCCGCGCTCGATCAAAGCGATTGAATATCGCATGAAACTTGAAGGTACAACGAATACAAATAGCACGGGCTGACGGGAGGTGTGGATTGATGGCAAGATCACTTTCATTGCTTGAACGATTGGGCGGCAAAAAACAGGAACCGCAACCGCCGCCGAAAGAACGCGTGCGCATTGCAAAACCTGCCGACGCCGTCAAGCAAGTTTCGCAACATGAGCAAGATTACACGGAAAAACAAATTCAGCAGGAACGCGAGGCGGCAGTCGAGGCATCGGCATTCGCGGGCAGACGTGCGCTGACATCGAACAACGACGTTATGCAGGAGCTCAAGCTTGCCGTGCACAAGCGAATCGTCGACGAAATGACGCCCGAAGAACAGCAAGTTTTGGTGCGCGGCGAAGAGGCTCGCGACCAGATTAAAAACATCATTTCGGTCTACAGCAGCCGCGAACTTGCGGAAGGCACCTACACCCTTTCACGCGGCGAACGACTTCAGCTCGTCGAGGACATCAGCAACGAATTGCTCGGACTCGGACCGCTTGAGCCGCTCCTTCAAAACGACGCCATAACCGAAATCATGGTCAACGGTCCGAATCAAATTTTCGTCGAGAAGAAAGGCAAACTCACGCTGACGGACGTGCGCTTTTACAGCAACGCGCATTTAATGAACATCATCGAACGAATTTTGACTCCGCTCGGTCGACGCGTGGACGAATCATCTCCGCTGGTCGACGCCCGACTTGCCGACGGCTCCCGCGTCAACATAATCATTCCGCCGCTGTCACTTGTCGGACCGACCGTCACGATTCGTAAGTTCTCCAAAAAGGCGTTGTCGATTCAAGACCTTGTCGGCTTCGGCACGCTAAGCAACGATATGGCACTGTTCCTTGACGCGTGCGTTCGTGCGCGGCTGAATATTCTGGTAAGCGGCGGCACGGGCTCCGGCAAGACAACGACGCTCAATGTTCTGTCGTCGTTCATTCCCGCCACGGACAGAATTGTCACGATTGAGGACGCGGCGGAACTGCGACTTCAACAAGTGCACGTCGTCACGCTTGAATCACGCCCGCCGAACTTGGAAGGTCACGGCGCGATAACAATCCGCGACCTTGTGCGAAATGCCCTGCGTATGCGTCCCGACAGAATTATCGTCGGCGAGGTGCGTTCGGGCGAGGCACTCGACATGTTGCAGGCAATGAACACGGGTCACGACGGCTCATTGACGACGGCGCACGCCAATACGCCGCGCGACGTTTTGAGCCGCCTTGAAACGATGGTGCTTATGGCGGGTATGGAATTGCCCGTTCGCGCCGTCCGCACGCAGGTTTCGTCGGCAATCGATTTGATTCTGCAACAATCCCGCATTCGCGACGGCAGCCGAAAAATCACGTACATCACGGAAGTCCAAGGCATGGAGGGCGACACGATTATCCTGCAAGACCTGTTCCGCTACGTTCAAGATCGTATCGACGAGCGCGGCAAATCTGTCGGGCACTTCGAGAGTATGGGGCTTATGCCGAACTTCATGGACAAATTCCAAATGAACGGCATCGACTTGCCGCCGGGATTTTTCAGCGCGGGTCGGGGGTGAGCGTCGATGATTTTTGTTACGGCTCTGCTTGCGACGCTGTTTTTCGCCGTGGCAGTCGCATTCGTCGCGATTTACTACAAGCAGAAGCCCGAAACGCAACTCAAGAAACGCCTGTACGATATGATTAATCAGGCGGAGGCTGAACGCGCCAAACATCCCAAGCTGAAAAAAAACGTCACGCCGACAGTCCCGCTGCCGAACGAACAACGGCGACTTGCGCCGCGCAATCCAGGCAGTTTCTTCGAGCGCGTCATTCGCCCGTATCTGGAAATGTGGGAAATGCGTTTCCAACGTTTCACGCCGACCGAAATCAAAGCGCAACTTGAAGACAAAATTTTTCGCGCGGGCAAGCTCGGTATCTGGAGCATTCAGCGGCTGATAACAATCTGGTGCCTGTCGATTATCGGGTGCACGCTCGGCGCGATAATCTTCATTCACGGCGCGGACATTCACCCGTTGCAAAGAATTTTCGTTATCGGGCTGGGCATGTTAATCGGAGCAATGTTGCCGTTCGCGGTGTTGAATTCAGCGATTCGCAAGCGGCAAGCAAGCATTCGTAAGCAGTTGCCGGAGTTTCTGGACATCCTGTGCGTCAGCGTGCAGGCGGGTCTTTCCTTCGACGGCGCGGTCGGCAAAATGGTCAAGCGCATGAAAGGTCCGCTCATCGAAGAATTCAAACGCGCTCAAAACGACGTATCGCTGGGCATGACGCACCAATACGCGCTTACGAATTTGGCAAAGCGTTGCGACTTGGAGGAAGTTTACTTATTCACAACGTCGGTCATTCAGGCTGAAAAGCTCGGCACGTCAATGACAAGCACACTCAAACAGCAGGCGGACAACATGCGCGACCGTCACAGGCAGTGGGTAAAAGCGCAGGCATTAAAAGCACCCGTCAAAATAATTTTCCCGATGGTTCTGTTTATCTTCCCGTCAATTTTCGTCGTCTTACTGTTCCCCGCAGTGCTCACAATCATGCGAACGTTGGGCGGCGGCTGATTCGGATTGGACATTATGGAAATCAGAAAGGGTATTCGCTTCAAAATATTTTTGCTCCTCTGCATAATGGGCGTCGTCCCGTTTGCAATTCTGGTCGTTGTCGGCGCGATTAAAGCCGTCGACGAACTTGAAGAGGCGGCAAAAGAAGTTACGTCGTTGCGAAATTCAATCGTATCCGCGCACGTAACCGAACTTATCGAAAAAAATCAGGCGGTGCTTCAATCGCTGGCAATGAGCCCGAATTTGATTGAGTTCCTTCAAAACCCGACGGACGAGCGACGCGAATACGTCACGAAAATTTTGCGCGACACCGACGAAATTTTCAAGGATAACAACATGACCGCCTTGACGGGCGTCGACGGACAGCAAGTCATTCGCACGGATAACGCAACGCTCGTGAACTTGACGAAACGCCAACACTTCCAAGAGGCAATGCGCGGCAGGGCTTACGTCTCGGACATTATCTCCAGCATGTCGACGGGCAAGATGATTGTCGTCGTGGAAGAGCCCGTTTTCAATTTGGACGGCAAAATCGTCGGCATGATTCAGCGCAATTTTAATCTTGTCGCGTTGCAGGAATTCGTTGAGGAATTCGACGACAGCGAAACTTCAATCATCATTATGGATCGCAACAAGCGCGTCATTGCCAATTCCGACAAAATAGTTGACGTGGGCAATGAATACGCTGCGGACAATCGCTACAAAGAAATTCTCGACAGAGTTTACAACACTTCTGGCGTCATCAACATGAAAATCGACGGCGAAGATGCTTTGGCGACTTACGCGCGCAACGTCGACACGGGCTGGATGATTGTCACGATTCGCCCGTATCATTTCATTATGGATACGGTTCAAGAACGCGCGAAGAAGGCGTTTCTTTTCGGGCTGTGCATACTGGTTTTCGGAGCCGCGTTGGCTTACGCGTTGACAATGCGCATTGCCGACCCGATTATCGAAATTACGAACGTCGTCGACAAAATTGCCGACGGAGACAAATCCGTTGAGAGCCTCGAAATTCACCGCAACGACGAACTTGGGCAAATGGCGGCGGCGTTCAACAAACTGCGTTCCGAGCGCGACACCTTCCAGCTTGAATCCGAACTTGACCGTCTGACCGAGCTGTTCAACAAAAAAACCATGGAAAATCTTTGCCGCATGAAGCTCAAGACTTTCAGCGAGAACGAAACGTCGAATATTTTCATGGCGTTTTACATCGTCGACCTTGACCACTTTAAGGAAGTCAACGACCTTTTGGGGCACCA
This sequence comes from Quinella sp. 1Q7, assembly GCA_015206805.1. GTDB lineage: Bacteria > Bacillota > Negativicutes > Selenomonadales > Selenomonadaceae > Quinella. The sequence continues at coordinate 7,479 of JADEZP010000118.1, forward strand.
ATTCGGCGACAAAGTCCTTGTCGAATTCGCGCACGGTCTGAAAAAAATTTTCCGCC
>JADEZP010000004.1 GCA_015206805.1 Quinella sp. 1Q7
GCCCATTTTCTCATGGAACAAGGGGCTTCCCAGATCCAGGTAAGGATCTTCCCCTTCCGGATAAGCGATGCAGGCGTTGAGGTTCCGGATCCCCTGAAGGACGCTGATGTCCTCCAGACGCCGGTAAAGGGCCCTTCCCGCGCCGTGATGCCTCTGGTCCATCTCCAGATAGATCGCCGTTTCCGCGCACCACTGGTAAGCGTCACGGGGATGGAAGCGGCAGGTATAGGCATATCCGATGATCCTGCCCTCTTTTTCTGCGACAAGGTAAGGATACCGCTCCATGATGCCTTTCATCCGGTTCTGGAATTCTTCCAAAGAAGGCACCTCATATTCAAAAGTGACCGCGGTCTTTTCCACATACGGGGCGTAGATGCTCAATAACTCTTCCGCGTCTTTTAACTCCGCTTTGCGGATCGTAAGGGTCTCATGCATGCCCTTTTCCCCCTGTTTTTCAAAGTCACCTAGTGTAGCCTAGCTTTTCACAGGGGGAAAAATCCCCACACAGGTGGGGAAAAATCCCCACACAGGTGGGGAAAATCTCCGCAATTCTGCGACGTCGCAGAGTTTGCAAATAATTATAGTTAGCAGGGGGCAAGGTAGGGTATCGATTGAATCGAGGGCGCCCCCGAATAGGGCGCCCCCGAACGAATCGTTCAATCCTAAACTCAATAACGATTCGTTAGTGGCATAAGCTGAAGGCTTGAATTGTATCGAAGGCGTTTGGCAGGGGGTAATGCCCCCTAAAATCTCTGGTGGGATTAGGATTAGCGACCGCGCATGAATCACGCGCAGAAAAATTGCATTTCAAACAGGGGATATAGGAAAGGCGTTTATCCGCAAATCAAGCTTTGTGACAACTTACGCCCGCTGAAAAAGCTTGATGACGGCGGCAAAAACTACAAAATTTAGTTAAAAAAGGAGGACTGATTGAATGGCAGAGGATAGGAGCGTTGGCGGGCTTTTTCTGCGGTTAGGCTTGTCGTTATCCGAATTGGAAACGGGCTTTGTAAATGCACAGCAGACGATAGCCGCCAATATCAATCGGCTAAACCGTGAATCAGATTTGGTAAGAATTCGTTCGGAGATTGAAATCGCAGGGCTAGATGAAACTGCCGACGCCGAAAGAATTCTGCAGGTAAGGCAAGAGGCTTTGAATCGGCAAATGGAAATTCAGCGCGACCGCGTGAGGATTTTGGACGCCGAATTGCAGAATTTGATTCGGACGCAGGGCGAAAATTCTGTAGCGGCACAAAGAGCAACGACGACGCTTGAAAGGGCACGCCTTGCCTTAGCGAATATGGAGCGTCAATCACGGGAACTGGCGGAAACTCAAAGTCAGACGAATGAAGGAATTGGAGAGCTAAATAATCTGTTGCCGACCCTTTCACCGAGACTGCAGGCAGTAGCGAAAGTTTTTGCCGGAATTGCAACGGCAAGCGGCGCGGCGGGAATGTCGGTTAAGGAACTGCTTGAGGATTTTCGAGAACTTCAGACGCAATCTTACGAATTGAATATGCCGTTCGACAAGACGCGGGATTTTCTTCGCGAATTGAATTTAGGCGGCGGCGATATTGGAGACATAGAAGGCTACATCAGGGGCATTACAGACGCGTTTGTTAAGGGCGAGGCGGATGACCCCGAATTCATTGCCTTGCGTAAACATGACGCGAAGATAACCGATGCAACCGGCAAATTAAAAGACTTCAAAGACATACTCGACGAAGTGTATCAGGCATGGAAGAGAGCCGATGAAGCGGGCGAGGGAATAGAGTTTCTGCAAATGACGGGCGGCGAATCAGGAGTTCGCGACGTTATTCAATACTTTAAAAGGCATGACGAAATTTTAGAGGATAGCGCAAAACTCGTTAAGGCAGGATTCAGCGCGGCAGAAATGCACGAACTAGACCGTGCAATGAAATTGGTAGAGGCACAATCGAAGGAACTCAAAGACGCACTCGGAGATATTTTTGTTCCAGCGGCACAATCAGCGGCAGAACAATTCTTTGAAACGTTGCAAGCGGGCACAAAAATTCTAGTCGAGAATAAAGACGAGATACAAAGTTGGGGCTTTATAGCGGCGGAGACTGTCAAGACAATTAAAGGCGCGTTTTCGGAAGCCGGCGATAAAATTGCCGAATTGGATAAACGATACCGCGCCGATGACGAGGCACTAAAAAATTTATCGTGGAGATATGGCGGTAGCACTTCAAATCCTTATGGTGTCGACAAGATGATAAAGGGCATGACGACGCCAGAGGAAACGAAACCGCATGATATTATTTCGGGCATTATCGAACGGGCTAAAAAAGAGCAAGAAAAATACAATGCCGAGCTTGCCAAGACGCAAAAGAAATTTGACGAGCTGAATAAAGAGCAAGGCTCCCCACTGAATCAATATGCCGAAAAGAGAACTCAGCAGTTCAAAGACGAACTAAAGGATTTGCGAATAGATTTGGATATAGAAGACGAATTCGCACGAGCAAGGGCACACCTTCAGGCGGAGCTTGACCGAGAATTGGACAGGAAGAATTTTCTCTCTAAGGAAGAAGAAAAAGCGATTAAGGATTTAGGCGATGCGAAGTTTGAGCAAATCGACCGCGCACAGAAAGAAGCAATCGCCAAAGCTCATGAAGAAGCCGCCGCAAAAATTCAGGAGTACTGGAATAACGCCGCCGATATTGAGTTTGAATTGACGCACACAGCCTTTGAAAAACAAATTCGGGATATAGAAGAATGGGAAAAAGCTCAACGTGAAAAAGCAGACACGGCGGAGGAAATCGCTGGGATAATCGCTGAATCAGCCGCTAAAAAGGCACAAGCTTTTGAACGGGAAATGGACAGAATCAAAGGAAAGTTGCAGAGCCTTGACGATAAAATTTTTGAGATAGACCATAGCCAATACGAAAACGATTTGCGCCGGATTCAGCAAGAGTACTTAAAGCAAGTCGAAGAGTATCAAGCCGCCGGAATGTTCACGCCAGAGATACAAGCGAAACTGGATTATCTATTCAGTCGGCAGAAACAAAATCTGGACGCCAGAGCCAAAGACGGTGGAGACTACACCAAGGCACCAGAAGGAGCAATTAGGCGTGGCGGCAACGGAATATCAGTTATCGAAGGCGACCAGATTGTTGACGACGGCTTGAAGGCAAGACAAGCTGAAATTGGTTTGCTCGTCAACGAGAATCAACTGCGGGCGCAATTAATGCCAAATCTTTCACGAGAGGCACAGGAGCGTGTATCGGCAATTCAAGCAACGAGAGCCTTAAGCGACGCACAAAAAGAATTGGCGCAGGCAACGACACAAAGCGGCTATCAAGTAATCGAAGGCGACGAAGTTGTAAACAATCCGAGTGGTTATCAGCAAATCGAGGGCGACCAAGTTGTATCGGGCTTGCAGGAATTCAATTCGGCAGTGCAAGGAACAACCGCGACACTTGAGCAAATGAATCAGCCGATGAGCGAGTTTGAAACTCTTTCAGCGGCAATGGCTCAATCCGAATCAGACTTTCAAGAATCACTAAAGCGCATGGCAGAAAGTTTACCTGTCAATTATTTCAAGACGCTAGCTGATAATGCAAAGGCTGTATCTGATATGCAATTCGGCTTGACTGAATCAACGATGAAACTAATCGACGCGCAAGAACAATTACGCGAGGCATTGAACAATCTGCCGAAGTTCGATTCAATGATACCGACAAGCAATCAGCAGGGCACGAACGAGCTAATGAATTTGTCGACACAGAGGCACGACCTTTGCGGGTGCCGACAATCAGCGCGAATTTCGCCGCCGACTTCGGCAAGTGCCCGCGACAAACGCTTTTCGCCGATGTAGCAGAACGGGCACGCGTAATCCGACCAAATTTCAATCTTCATGTTAAAACCTCCGCGAATATCAAACGCTCACGACCTGCACGGGTGCCGACAATCAGCGCGAATTTCGCCGCCAAGCTCGGCAAGTGCCCGCGACATTATATCAAACGTAAAATCCCCTCCGAGTGCTCGAAGGGGATTTGTTATTTGCAAGTGGCGACCCGGATCGGACTTGAACCGACGACCTCCGCCGTGACAGGGCGGCATTCTAACCAACTAAACTACCGGGCCGATTGGTGACGCCAGCGGGATTCGAACCCACGAACCCGCCGTGAAAGGGCGGTGTCTTAACCTCTTGACGATGGCGCCGTATTATGGTGGCTCGCCCGGAACTCGAATCCGGGACACCCTGATTAAAAGTCAGGTGCTCTACCAACTGAGCTAGCGAACCGTGAATCAATGAATCAACAGGGCGCAATATATCATACATCCCAAAACTTTGCAAGGGCTTTTGAAAAATTTTTTTCGCTGCCCGAAGCACCTGCGACGGTTGCGAAATTAAATTGTCGCTTTCAAAGCGACCCGTAAAATTTTCGGCTGTGATAATATAAGCGAAATTTTCTTATGTAAGATTTAAGGAGCGATTCTTATGTATATTTCCAACATTTTGGGCAACACGGTGGTTGCGGGTACGGCTTATGCCGACACCATTGACAACTACGGCTTAAACGTGACAATTTACGGCGGCACAGGCAATGACTCAATCAACAATTCTGCCTTTGGAAAAAATTTGTACGTGTACGACTACGGCAACGGTCACGATGTAATCAGCGGCTTCCACTACAACGACGTTCTTCAGATAAACGAAGGCTTTTACAATCCGCAAATCAGCGGCAGTGATGTCGTTATATATACGTATAGCGGCGGCTCAATCACGCTCAAAGGCGCGGCATACAGCCCCGTTAAAATAGCGAACGCTTACGGCAACTTGACAACTTACAACAACACTCCCATAATGCCGACCGTCTCGGACGTCGATTTTATCATGAACACGGTTGCAGGTGCTAATTTGTTTGGTTACAGCGGCAACGATAGCATTTACAACAACGCAAACAATGTAACCATTGACGGCGGCACGGGGCACGACGATATCGGCAACGGAGGAAATTACGTATCGATTAATGGCGGCAACGGTGCCGATTCAATCGTAAGCTACGGCAACAACGTTATAATGGTCGGCGGCGCGGGCAATGATACAATTTACAACGGCGGCGCGAACGTCTCAATCGGCGGCGAAGCAGGTAATGATTTAATATTCCTTGACGCCAGCTCAGGCGACAACATGATAGAATATGTCGGGAGAAATGGCGGCGACGGCAACGATGTTGTTTACGGTTTCAGCGCAAATGATTCCGTCGTAATCACGGAAGGTCTTTGGTATCAAACGACGGTCGGCAACGATATTGTTTACAATTTTTCTGACGGCTCGCTCACGCTCAAAGATGCAAGAGGCATTACGCCCTACACAATCCTGAACATAATGAACACTTTTACATCGTCCGTTGAAATTGCTGGCGGAACAACATTTATCGATACATCTTTCAGAACCAAAGCAATTAAAATCACGAGCAATGACCTGTCAAATGTAATTTATGGCGGTTCGGGCAACGACACTATTTATGGCGGCGGCGGCAACGATTTAATCAGCGGTCTTGCAGGCAACGACAAACTCTTCGGCGAAACGGGCAACGATGAAATTTACGGCGACGCAGGTAACGACACGCTCGACGGCGGCGCAGGTAACGACACACTCACGGGCGGCGCAGGCAATGATGTTTTCATTTACACGGCGGGCAAGGACGTCATTGCGGATTATGCGGCGGGCGACAAAATTTCTGTCGGCGGCGCAATTTCCAAAGCGTCGGTCAGCGGCAAGAACGTCATCTTCACCGTCGGCAGCGGCAAACTCACCGTCAAGAACGGCAAGGGCAAATCGCTTGCAATCACCGACTCGAAGGGTAAATCGTACACGGCGACCGTCAGCAAGTCCAACGCAATGAAGGTCACGCTCACGAACTCGACAAAATCGCCCGTCACGCTCGACGCCGCGATTAAGACTGTCGACGCCTCGAAACGCACGAAGGCTGTTAAAATCGTTGGCAATGCGTCGGCAAATTCGATCGTCGGCGGCAAGAAGAACGATTCGCTTTACGGCGGCAAAGGCAACGACACACTGCGCGGCGGCAAGGGTAACGATTCACTCTGGGGCGGCACGGGTAAAGATACGTTCATTTACTCAAGCGGCGACGGCAAGGACGTTATCAGCGGCTTCGGCAGCGACGACCTGCTTAAGATAACGGGCGCATTTTCCGCCAGCTACAACAAGTCCGCGAAGTCTGTCGCGTTCAAAGTCGGCAGCGGCTCCGTCACGCTCAAGGACTTCGGCTCAACGACGCTTTTCCACGTCAACGACACGACATACCAACTTAGCGGCGGCAAGCTCCGCGTAAAATAATTTCCGCTGAAAAATTTCGTCCCGTCGACAATTCGGCGGGATTTTTTTTTGGCGCGTCGAAAAATCTTTTTCGGAAGGAGCGATTCTTATGGCAGTCATCGACAACACAAATTCGTACACAATCGTTTCGGGCACGGCTTATGCCGATTCCATTCACAACGGCGGCGGCAATGACGTTTCAATCAGCGCGGGCGCGGGCAACGACTCGATTCAAATCGGCGGGCACAACGTCACTGTCAGCGGCGGCAAAGGCAACGATTATGTTCAGTATGATTGGGGCGCGGGCACGGCTTACGTCTACACTTCAGGCAACGATACGATTAATAATTTCAGCGACCTCAACACGTTGGTTATCGCCGGCAGCTGGTCTTCGCAACGCAGCGACAATTCAACCGTCATAATCACCGTCAAGGGCAAGGGCACGATAACACTTGCCGACTATCGGAGTAGCAGCGTTAAGATTGTCTCGTCGCTTAAGAACGTCAAGCACTACAATCTTAATTGGAACAACGACGGCAACCGAACTTTCGCGGGCACGAGCAGTGCCGATTACATGTGGAACGGCGGCAACAAAGTTAAATTGAACGCATTAGCGGGCGATGATTTCATTGACAACACCGGCTCGAACGTGACAATCGACGCGGGCAAGGGCAACGACTTTGTCGGCAACTGGAGCGGCACCAACAATCTAATCAAATTGGGCGCGGGCAACGACATCTTTCAAGGCAACAGCGGCAACTACACCGTTGACGGCGGCACGGGCAATGACTATTTCAACAACAGCGGCACCAAAGTTACAATCCTCGGCGGCAAGGGCTCCGACGACATTCGCAACCACGGCGCAAGCGTTCGGGTTGACGGCGGCTTCGGCAACGATAAAATTTTCAATTACAGCGGCGGCTCGAAAGTCACGATTAGCGGCGGCGGCAACAACGACGAAATTTACAACGTCAGCGACTCCGTGACAATCGACGGCGGCAAAGGCAACGATTCCATTTCCCAATACGGCGCGAAAGTTTCAATCCTCGGCGGACACGGCAACGACTTCATTGACAACAGGGGTAACAACGTCACAATCAACGGCGGCGGCGATTCTGACAGAATCACCAACTACGGCTACAACGTGACGATTCACGGCGGCAAAGGCAACGACTCAATCAACAATGTCGGCGGCGGTATGGTTTACGTTTACAAGAGCGGCGACGGCAAGGACAAAATCAGCGGCTTCGGAATTTTGGATACGCTGGTCATTGACGGCTCGAACTACACCACGGTAAAGAGCGGCTCGAATATTCTGGTCACCGTCGGCAAAAATAAAATCACGCTCGAAGGTTCTGCGTCCCTTGCGAAGTTGAATATCGCCAAGTCGACCAAAGGTCTCAAGCCCGTCAACGTCATCCGCAACGAAACATCAAACACCGTCGTCAGCGGCAAGTCAACGCCGAATTGGATTTACAACAACGGCTCGAACGTCACGATTCACGGCGGCAAAGGCACGAATGATATTTACAGCAGCGGCGGCTCAAACGTCGTGCTCAAAGGCGGCGGCAGTTACAACAGAATTCGCGGCTACGGCAACAATATGTCCATACTCGGCGGCTCGCTTGCGGACAATATTACCGCTTCGGGCTTGAACGTCACCGTCAACGCGGGCAAGGGCAACGATTCGATTTACGCCGCAGGCTTCGTCAACATCATCTACGCGAACGGAGACGGCAACGACACTGTTCAATTATCCGATGCGCTTGTGCCGTCGGACGTGACTGTCAACGTCAAAAGCGGCACCGTCGGCAATCCCGTCACGAACAAAAACGGCGACATCACCTTGAAGGTCGGCAAAGGCTCGTTCACCTTCCAAAACGTCGGAGGCAACACTTTCCGCGTCATAAACTCCAAAGGCTCCATCGTCGCGTTAAACAGAGGCAGACAGATTCTCGAAAACACCGACGACAAAAAAACTATCAAACAGACTTCGGGTAGCTGGTACGTCTACAATACGGGCTCAAGCGTCAAGATAAGTTTGTCTTCGGGTGCCGACGCCGTAGAAAATTACGGCTCGAAAGTCACGATAAGCGGCGGCAAGGGCAACGACTCCATTAAAAACAGCGGCTCGAACGTTCGATTCCAATACAGCGCGGGCGCGGGCAACGACTCGATTGTCGGCTTCAACGCCACGTCGACACTGCAAATCGCGGGCAGCACCTACTCCACGAAGAAGAGCGGCTCGAATGTCGTTGTCACCGTCGGCAAGGGCAAAATCACTCTCGACGGCGCGGCGACGCTTTCGACCGTCAAAATCGTCAGCGACACCATGAAAATCACCGACTCGACAAAATCGCCCGTCAAACTCAAATCGGGCATTAAAATTGCCGACGCCTCGACGCGCACCAAAGCCGTCCAAATCACGGGTAACAGTCTGGCAAATTCAATCGTCGGCGGCAGCGGCAATGACACTTTGACGGGCGGCAAGGGCAACGATTCACTCTGGGGCGGCGGCGGCTCCGACACGTTCATTTACGATAGCGGCAAGGACATTATCAGCGGCTTCGGCAGCGACGACCTGCTTAAAATCACGGGGACATTCTCCGCGCCGACATACAACAAGTCCGACAAGTCAATCGCATTTAAAGTCGGCAGCGGCTCCGTCACATTGCGCGACTTCGGCTCGACGACAACTTTCCACGTCAACAACACGCCATATCAATTAAGCGGCGGCAAGCTCCGCGCAAAATAATTTCCGCTGAAAAATTTTCATCGCCCGCAAAATTCTGCGCGGCGATTTTTTTATTGCAAATCTTGCTAATCCCCCACACACGGTGTAATATACGCGGCCTCAGGAAACGGTCTTTGTATTTTTAAAGGAGCGGATATTTTCTATGGCAACGGGAAAAGATTTAAGCTACTACGATTCAAGAGTTGTCCTCGCGGGCACGGCTTATGCCGACACGATCAGCAGCAGAGGCAACAGAGTCACAATCAGCGGCGGCAAGGGTAACGACTCAATCAACAACGACAAATACCTCGGCACGGGCGGCGACAGCGTTTCAATCAACGCGGGCGACGGCGGCGACACCATCAACAACTACGGCGGCAGAAAGGTCACAATCAACGCGGGAAACGGCAGTGACAACGTTTACAACAGATACTACTACGACAACGACAAGAACACTTACATAACGCCTTCCAACGTCTCAATCAGCGGCGGCGCGGGCGACGATTCAATCAGCAACGACGGCGGAACGAATTCCACGATCGACGGCGGCGCGGGCAATGATACCATCAGCAATTCCGAGTATTGGGACAGCAATGCCGGCAAATACATGACGCCCGATAAAGTCTCAATCAACGGCGGCACGGGCAACGATAGAGTTTGGAACGAAGGCAACAACGTCACAATCGATGGCGGGCACAGGTAACGATGACATCAGCAACAACGGCAACAACGTGACAATCAACGGCGGCGATGGCAACGATTCAATCGAAAACTACTACGCAAACAACGTCACAATAACGGCAGGCGCGGGCAACGATTCAATCCGCAACAGCGGCTCGAACGTTCGATTCCAATACAGCGCGGGCGACGGCAACGACTCGATTGTCGGCTTCAACGCCACGTCGACACTGCAAATTGCGGGCAACACCTACTCCACGAAGAAGAGCGGCTCGAATGTTATCGTCACCGTCGGCAAGGGCAAAATCACTCTCGACGGCGCGGCGACGCTTGAGACTGTCAAAATCGTCAGCGACACCGTAAAAATCACCAACTCGACGAAATCGCCCGTCAAACTCAAATCGTCATATAAAAACGCCGACGCGTCGACGCGCACCAAAGCCGTCAAAATCACGGGCAACAGTCTGGCAAATTCAATCGTCGGCGGTAGCGGCAACGACACTTTGACGGGCGGCACGGGCAACGATTCACTCTGGGGCGGCGGCGGCTCCGACACGTTCATTTACTCAAGCGGCAAGGACGTTATCAGCGGCTTCGGCAGCGACGACCTGCTTAAAATCACGGGGACATTCTCCGCGCCGACATACAACAAATCCGACAAGTCAATCGCATTTAAAGTCGGCAGCGGCTCCGTCACATTGCGCGACTTCGGCACGACGACGACTTTCCACGTCAACAGCACGACGTACCAACTTAGCGGCGGCAAGTTACGCGCAAGATAATTTCGACTGAAAAATTTCGTCCCGTCGAAAGGCGGGATTTTTTTTTGCGCGTCGAATAATCTTTTTTCGGAAGGAGTGATTCTCATGGCTAAAGGCAAAAATGTGACCAACTACAAATCGAACGTTGTCCTCACGGGCACGGCTTATGCCGACACCATTCACAACGACGGCGGCGACAACGTTTCAATCGACGCGGGCAAGGGCAATGATTCTATCGAAAATCACGGGCGGTACAATGTCACGGTCAGCGGCGGCGCAGGTAATGACTACTACAGCGGCTATTCTGAGGTAACTGTTTACGTCTACAGTGGCGGCAACGACACCATTGAAGGCACCGTTTTCAATCAACACGGTACGCTCGTCTTGGGCAATCAAACTATCATTTCTTCTGTGTCCGGCGGTGATCATGGTAACGTTACTTTAAACATGAGCGGCGGCAGCTCGATTCTGTTGACGGATTATTGGCACGATGCTGTTCATACCGTTTCTTCTGTCGCAAAGGTTACTCCGGTAACTGTAAAGGAAAATTGGAACTATAACCAAACTATCAAAGCCACGAAGGGCGATAACGCAATCCACAACTACGGCAATAACAGCACGATAATCACCGGCGACGGCAGAGATGTCGTCCACAACGGAGATGACGACCTTTACGCCGAAAATTCGCCCGGTCACAATGTAAAAATCAGCACGGGCAAAGGCGACGACTACATAAGAAATAATCACGGCACGAATGTAACGATAGACGCGGGCGACGGTGCCGACCTTATTTATGTTGCTATGGCGTCCGATGTCACAGTTGATATGGGCGCGGGCAATGACGTTATCTGGAACGACGCCGAAAAAATTTCCATAAACGGCGGCGCAGGTAATGATTTCATTGGTAATAATGACGGACACTACTCAAATGACAACGTTACAATCGACGGCGGCGACGGCAACGATACAATTCGTAACTTTGGCGGCAATAACGTTTCAATCACCGGCGGCGCGGGTGGTGATGAAATTCACAACACCGGCTCAAACGTCACGATAAAGGCGGGCGCAGGCAATGACGACATCAGCAACTACGCGGAAAAAACTTTCGTCGACGGCGGCGCAGGCAACGATTATATCTACATGAACGAAAGCATGGATTGGAATGACGAAACGCAGACTTGGGATTACGTCAGCTCGCCCGACAATGTAACAATCAATGGCGGCGACGGCGACGATACAATTAACAATAACATCTACCGATACAGAGCAGGCGAAAACGTTTCAATCACCGGCGGCAAAGGCAACGACCTAATTTACAATCACGGCGACAAAGCCACAATCAATGGCGGGGCTGGCAATGACGACATCAGCAACTACGGCTATAATTCTACAATCAGCGCGGGCGCGGGTGATGACACCGTTTATAACAGTAGTTCGGAAATTTCAATCAACGGGGGCGCAGGCAACGACAGAATCGACAACTGGAGCGGCGGCGATAACGTTACAATCGTCGGCGGCAAAGGCAACGATTACATTTACAACAACGGCTTCAACACGACAATCATGGGCGGCAAAGGCAACGATACCGTCTACAACAACGAGGCGGGTATGGTTTACGTTTACAAGAGCGGCGACGGCAACGACGTTATCGGCGGCTTCGGACTTTTGGAAACGCTCGTTGTCGACGGCGCGAAATACACCACGGTAAAGAGCGGCTCGGATGTCGTCGTTACCGTCGGCAAAAATAAAATCACGCTTCAAGGTGCCGCGTCCCTTGCGAAGGTAAATATCACCAAGTCGAAAAAAGGCATTACGCCTGTCAACATCATCCGCAACTACGACTCGAACACCGTCCTAAGCGGCAAGTCAACGTCAAACTGGATTTACAACATCGGCGGCTCGAACGTGACGATTAACGGCGGCAAAGGCACGGACGATATTTGCAGCAGCGGCGCAAACTCCGTGCTCAAAGGCGGCGGCGGTTACAACAGAATTCGCGGTTACGGCGAAAATACATCCTTAATCGGCGGCACGCTTGCGGACAATATCATCGCTTCAGGCACGAACTTGACCGTCAACGCGGGCAAGGGCAACGATTCGATTTACGCTTACGGCTCCGTCGACATCATCTACACAAACGGCGACGGCAACGACACAGTTCAATTTTCCTCCTCGTACAGACCGTCGGACGTGACACTTAACGTCAAGAGCGGCACCGTCGGCAAACCCGTCACGAGCAAGAACGGCGACATCACCCTTAAGGTCGGCAAAGGCTCGCTCACCTTCCAAAACGTCGCGGGCAACACATTGCGCGTCAAAAACTCCAAAGGCTCCGTCACCGTCTTGAACAAGGGCAAATCGACTCTCGAAAACACCGCCAATAAAAAGACCATCAAAAAAACTTCGGGCAGCTGGTACGTCAAAAATTCGGGCTCAAGCGTCAAGATAAGTTTGTCTTCGGGTGCCGACGCCGTAGAAAATTTCGGCTCGAAAGTCACAATCAGCAGCGGCGCGGGCAACGATTACATTAACAACTTGGGCGGCTCGAACGTCAAAATCAACGCGGGCGCGGGCTCCGACACTATCTGGAACGATACATATTGGGACAGCTCCGCCGACAAATACTTTTCGCCCGACAACGTGACAATCGACGGCGGCGCGGGTGCCGATTCCATTTACAACTGGGGCTCGAAAGTTTCAATCAACGGCGGCGCGGGCAACGATTCAATCCGCAACTACGGCGGGGCGAACGTCACAATCAGCGGCGGCGCGGGCAACGATTCGCTCTGGGGCAGTTCAGATAAAGACACGTTCATTTACTCGAAAGGCGACGGCAAAGATGTTATTTACGGCTTCGGCAGCGACGACTTGCTGAAAATCACGGGGACATTCTCCGCGCCGACGTACAACAAATCCGACAAGTCAATCGCCTTTAAAGTCGGCAGCGGCTCCGTCACATTGCGCGACTTCGGCTCGACGACAACTTTCCACGTCAACAGCACGACATATCAATTAAGCGGCGGCAAGCTCCGTACAAAATAATTTCCGCTGAAAAATTTTCATCGCCCGCAAAATTCTGCGCGGCGATTTTTTTATTGCGCGTTGAAATTTCGGCGGGCGTGATATAAAATTCGGCGCGTCAAAATATGAGCTCGTACTCTCAACGGGGAGACGAGACTTGGAGGTTTCAACATGAAACGTAACAATCGTGCGTCAATGAGCGACGCGCAAAAGTTCAGTCTGGTCAGGCGCGAGGCAATTTATACGGGGCTTGCGCTGGTCGGGCTGATTATTTTTTGGCTGATTGCGGGCTTCGGCACGGCGGCTTCGGACGTGAAAATTTTTCATCTGCCGCTGTGGGCTGTGTTGGGCACAATCGGCGTATGGCTCGTCGCAATTCTAATCAGCGCGGTCTTGAGCAAAATTCTGTTCCGCGACGTTGACTTGGGAGGCGAAGACGATGACCGGTAGTTTTTCCGCGCTTACTTCGCTGATTTTGCTTTTGCCGCTGATTTTGTTCATGGTGCTCATGGTTGCGATAAGCGTTTTCGTCCGTCACAAACAGGCGGGCAAAAATTTCGTGAGCAGTTACTTCGTCGGCAACCGTGAGCTCGGCGGCTTCGTGTTGGCAATGACGACCGTCGCAACGTACAGCTCCGTATCAAGTTTCGTCGGCGGTCCGGGTATGGCTTATCAAGTCGGCTTCGGCTGGATTTATATGGCTGTCGTGCAAGTGACGGCGATTTTCCTCGTGCTGGGCATTTACGGCAAGCGCGTCGCAATGCTCGCCCGCAAACTCAATGCCGTTACCGTCGTCGACATAATCCGCGCGCGTTTCCAATCGGACTTGCTGGCGGCAATCGCGGCGTTCGTTATCGTGCTGTTTTTCTGCGGGACGATGACGGCTCAATTCGTCGGCGGCGCAAAACTTTTCGCGGCAGTGACGGGCTACAGCTACGAGGCGGGCTTAATCCTGTTCGGCTTGACCGTTGTTATCTATACGTCAATCGGCGGTTTCCGCGCCGTCGCGCTGACTGATACTTGTTGCGCGATAATGATGATGATTGGTATCGTCCTGTTGCTGAAATACGTCCTTCAAGCGGGCGGCGGCTACGAAAACATAATGACGCGGCTTGAGGTCGACAATCCCGAACTTTTCGAGCCGTTCAGCTTCGGCAACATGCCGTGGACGATTTACTTCACGCAATGGCTTTTGGTCGGCATTTGCACAATCGCCTTGCCACAATCGGTCGTGCGCGGCATCAGCTACAAAAATACTCACGGACTTCATCAGGCAATGCTTATCGGAACGGTCGTCGTCGGCTTTATGAATATCGGCATAAACTTCACGGGGATATTGGCGCACGGCGTCTTGACGGGCACGGCAGCGGAGTACGGCGGCGTCGACAACATTATCCCAACGACGATTGTTATGGCAATGCCGATTGAACTTGTCGGCTTGGCGATAATCGGACCGCTTGCCGCGTCAATCTCCACAATTTCGGGTCTGCTGATTGTTGCGTCGAGCGCGATTGTCAAAGACGTTTATCTGCATTGGTCGGAAAAAAATAATCGCACCGTGAGCCCTGCGCGGGTCAAAGCGTTGTCAATGGCGACGACGGCTTTAATCGGCGCGGCAGTCTTCGTTATCGCTTTGACGCCGCCGAGCTTGATTTGGTTGATAAACATGTTCGCATTCGGCGGATTGGAGACGGCATTTTTCTGGACGTTGTTGCTTGGACTTTTCTGGCGTCGCGCGAACAAATTGGGCGCGTTGCTGTCGACGGCGGGCGGCACGATTATTTACTGCGCCGCGCAGGCTTCGGGCTTTAAAATCTTCGACATGCATCAAATCACAATCGGCATAACCTGTTCGCTGATACTGTTCGTCGCGGGCTCGTATCTGGGCAAACGTTCGGACGACGCCACGCTGAAAATTTTCTTCTCGCAGTGACGACAACTTGCCGCAATAAAAAAAATCCCGCTTCCGAAATTGGAGGCGGGATAATTTTTTACGCCGAGTTTATTTCTTGGTGAGCTTACTGCCGCTAAGTTGATACGTCGAGTCGTTGACGTGGAAAGTCGTTGTCGCGCCGAAGTCGCGGAGTGTAATTGCCGAGGCAGTCTTGCCGACCTTGAACGCGATTGACTTTGCGGACTTGTTGTAGCTTGCGGAGAATGCGCCCGTGATTTGCAGGAGGTCGTCGTTCTCAAAGCCGTAAATGACATTTTTGCCGCCGCCGTAAAGTTTGTCGTTGCCTTTGCCGCCGACGATTGAATCGTTCTTCGTGCCGCCGCTGATTGTGTTCGCGAGCGCGTTGCCCGTAATTTTAACGGCGGTCGTCCGAGCGGAGGCGTTGATTGTTTTGACATACGGCGCGACGGTCACGGGGGATTTTGTCGAGTTTGTGACGGTCAAAACGTCGCTGATAGTTTGTGTCGAGCTCTTGCCCTTAGCGTCGATAAGCGCGAGTTTTTTGCCTTTGGCATTGTTGACGGTGAGCGAGCCTTTGCCGACAGTGAACACGACATTGTTGCCGCTTACTGCCGTCGCCGAAATTTCCGCGCCGAGTGAAATTTTATCGCCGCTTGCGTAGTCGCTGATAACGTCTTTGCCCGCCGTGTAAATGAAAACGTCGTTGCCTTTGCCGCCGATGATTGTGTTGGCGAACGCATTGCCCGTGATTTTGACAGCTTTGGTGCGTTTGGAGGCATTGACGGTCTTAACATACGGCGCAACGGTGACGGGCGATTTTGTCGAGTTGGTGACGGTCACAACGTCGCTGATAGTTTGCGTCGAGCTCTTGCCCTTAGCGTCGATAAGCGCAAGTTTCTTACCTTTGCCGTTGTTGATTGTGAGCGAGCCTTTGCCGACAGTGAACACAACGTTGTTGCCGCTGATTGTCGTATCCGAAATTGCCGCGCCGAGTGAAATTTTATCGCCGACAGCGTAATCGGTGATGACGTCTTTGCCGCCGCTGTAGACGAACAAATCGTTGCCCTTGCCGCCAGTGAGCGTGTCGTTTCCTTTGCCGCTGATGATTGTGTTCGCGAGCGCGTTGCCCGTAATTTTAACGGCTTTGGTGCGTTTCGAGGCGTTGACGGTCTTAACATAAGGCGCGACGGTGACGGGTGATTTTGTCGAGTTGGTGACGGTGACAACGTCGCTGATTGTCGCAGTCGAGCTCTTGCCCTTCGAGTCGATAAGCGCGAGTGCTTTACCTTTGCCGTTGGTGACGGTGAGCGAGCCTTTGCCGACAGTGAACACGACATTGTTGCCGCTTACTGCCGTCGCCGAAATTGCCGCGCCGAGGGAAATTTTATCGCCGCTTGCGTAGTCGGTGATAACGTCTTTGCCTGCCGTGTAAATGAAAACGTCGTTACCTTTGCCGCCAGTGAGTGTGTCGTTACCTTTGCCGCTGATGATTGTGTTCGCGAGCGCATTGCCCGTAATTTGTACGGCAGTCGTCCGCGCCGAGGCGTCGACAACCTTAACAGCCGCATCAGTCGTCACTACGGAAGCTGTCGAGTCGTTGACGGTAAGGAGCGTAACAATTTCTTCGTCGCCGATAATGTTGACGGTCGAGAGCGTCGCCGCGCCCTGCAACGTGACTTTGCCAGAGCCGACGGTGAAAATCAAATCGTTGCCGCTCTTTGCCGAGGTGTACTTCGCGCCGCCGATTGAAAGCGTCGACGTCGCATTGAAGCCGCCGATAAGGTCGTTGCCGTCGCCCAAATTGTAAGCGAACAGCATGTTTTCTCCGCCGTTGTTGATGATTGAGTCATTGCCGTCGCCGCCGCTGATTGAAACTTTCGAGCCGCCGCTGACAATGTAATCTGCATCGTCGCCGCCGTCGATTGAAACATTGACGCCGTCGTTCACGATTGAATCGTTGCCCTTGCCGTTGCTGATTGAAACGTTCAAGACGCTGTTGACGATTGAATCGTTGCCGCCGCCCGCAGTGATTTTCGAATTCGCGCCGCTGTTTGAAATGTAGTTGTTGCCGTCGCCCGCGTCGATTGTGACCGTTGCGCTGTTGTTGTTAATGTAATCGTTGCCGTCGCCGCCGACAATCGAAACCGTCGCACTTCTGTTGAAAATTTTATCGTTGCCTGCGCCTCCGTCGATTGTCACGTTCGAGCTGTCGTTGGAAATGGAATCGTTGCCTGCTCCGCCGTCAATCGTCACGTTCGAGCTGTCGTTGGAAATGGAATCGTTGCCTGCTCCGCCGTCAATCGTCACGTTCGAGCTGTCGTTGGAAATGGAATCGTTGCCTGCTCCGCCGTCAATCGTCACGTTCGAGCCGCTGTTGGAGATTATGTCGTTGCCGCCGTAACCGAGGATTGTCGCGCCGCTAACGGTGTTTTCAAGGGTGTCCGCGCCTTCGGTGCCGACGACGAGTGACGGATTGTAATGGACGCCCGCAATGTTGAGCGTCGCAAGTGTCGCCGCGCCGTTCAGTAAGATTGAGTCGTCGCCGACATGAACGATGACATTGTTGCCGTTTACAACGGTGTAGTAAGTGTTGCCGTCGATTTGCAACGTCGAATTCTCGTTGAAGCCCGTGACTGTGTCGGAGCCGTCGCCGTCGCTGTAAATGTATCGGACGTTCGCGCCTCTGTTGTAGATTGAATCGTCGCCGAGCCCGCCGCCGATTGTCACGTCCGCGCTGTAGTTGGAAATTGAATCTTTGCCGCCCGCGCCGTTGATTGTGACGTTCGAGCCCCAGGTGCGAATTTCGTCCGCACCGTCGCCGCCATCGATTAAAACGTTCGAGCCGCCGTCGTTGCTGATTTTGTCGTTACCTGCGCCGCCGTCAATTAAAACACTTGCGCCGCTGTTTTCGATTGTGTCATTGCCCGCGCCGCCGTCGATTGTCGCGCCGTTGACCGCATTATAGTAAGTGTCCGCGCCGTCGGTGAGCGTGACGAGTTTGCTTGCCGGCTCAAAAGTTTTTGTCGTGCCGCTGCTGTCAATGTAGGTTATGACTTTATCGGCGGCGTTGCGAACAATGAGCCTGTTGTTGTACGCCGTAAAAGTTACGTCGTTTCCGTAGGTCGTTATCGAGCTTACGGCGACGCCTTTGATTTGGATGATTTCCCCTTCGGTGTAGTCGGTGATAACGTCGAAGCCGCTGTTACCGTTGGTGCTGTAGTTGTTGATTGAATCGTCGCCCGCGTCTCCGTAAATCAGAACGCTATCGCCTTCGTTTTCGATTGAGTCGTTGCCGCCGAGTGCTTGAATCGTCGCGCCGTCGAGCGTGTTGCTGATTGAGTCCGCGCCTTCCGTGCCGACAATTGATAACGGATTTATTCCGCTGTCGAAAAGTGTTTGCAGAGCTGCGCGGCGTGCGAAATAACGCAGGAACATGTAGCCGCCCGAATAGCCGTCGCCGACTGTCTGCGAGCCCGTGCCCGTGTTGTCCAAAACTAAACTTGAGTCGAGCCAATCATTATCGTAAGCAATGCGGAAGATTGTACTGCCGCGTTCGTCGTCAATGCCGTGAGTAAGTTCCGCCGAGCCTTCCTTGATGAATTTCGGCAACTTTTGGAAGTAGCGGATATTCGTGCCCATGACGGCGTGCGTGAATTCGTGAGCAAGCGTCCTGTCCAACATGCCCGCGCTTTGATTGTTGGCGGTGCCGTCAACGTCGGAGGCGTCGAGACCGCTGAAATAATGCATGTTGACGTTTAGCATGAGTTGCGTCGTTGAGCCGTCGCCCGTGCCGTCCGTGTAAAGCTGTTGCCAATTCCAAACGGTGGCGAGCGTATCGTTATCTTGCCCGTTATAGAAATACAAGCCGATATCCTTGACCATTGCCGTGGCGGAGTCGAAGCCGATGCCGTAGCTGTCTTCGGCGAGCTTGAGACTTTCGTTGCCCCACCATTTGAAAAGCCCGGCGATAATCGTGCGTTGGTCGTCGGTGAGTTAGTCGAGCGTGAGCGGCGTGATAACCGATTTGCCGTTATCGTCCGTCGGATCGCCGTCGGTGTTGCTTACGGAGCCGAGCAAGTGAATCGTCAAGCCGTTGCGCGTGAAAGTCGGAGCGTTCGGGAAGGTGCTCGACGTCTTGCCGACATTTTCGCCGTTGACGACGACATTGCCCGCTTGCGAAGTGTCGACGGTTGCAAGATTGACCGTGACGGAAGAATTATTCGTCGCGTCGTAAACTTCGGATTCGGTATCGTCGGAGGAACTTTGCGTGCTCGGAGTTTCGACGCCGACACTTTCCGCATAGGTCGTTTGCTCAAGATGGTTGAGGTCAATTCCCGCGTTCGTGAGCCAATTACTCAACGTCGTGCTTATGTTGCCGATGTTGACGGTCGCGCCCGTCGCAGTCGCGAAGTCGCCGAATCTGATTTTGCGCGTGCCCGTCGAATCCGTGACGACGAGCAACATATCTTCAATCCGCGCCGAGCCGATTTCAAAGGTGCCGCTGATTGTCATAACGTCCTGCGCGTTGAGGTCGCTTATCGTCACGTCGCGAACGGTCGCCGAAATGTTTACGTTGTCGGAGCCGTCGCACGCCGTGACCGTCGCGCCGTTGCCGTTGACGTTGATGACGTCGTTGCCCGCGCCCGCATTGATTGAGTCCGCGCCGCCCGAAGTGATTGTGTCGTCGGCAACAGTCGCCTGCACAACCCAATTGCGCGTGCCCGTGTCAATGACCTGCGAGAATTCGGGGCGGGCGGTGTACGTGTTGACGAACGCTTCGGGCACGACGCCTTGATTCGTTTTTTCGGTGCCCGTGCCGATAACGATTGTGTTGCCGTCGTCGGAGAGTTTCGCCGCGTCGCCGTAAAGTTGAGCGAGTTCGGCAAGATTCGCGGCAGTCAAAGTTGCGCCGTCAATCGAATCGCCCGCCTTGAGCGTGATGTTCGCGTCGGAGCCCGTTATCGCGCCCGTGTCGACGTTGCCCGTCACATCGTCCGTCCATGAAGTTAAGCCGCCGCTTGAGGTCAGCCAATAATTTTTTTCGAGCTGAATGCCGCAATACTTTTCGAGGAAGATGTAAGCTTTGCGTTCCTTGATGGCGTTTTCGACCGTGGTGCGCCTGTCGTTCAATTCGTTCAGATAAGCATTGCTGATTTTGGTGCCGTCGTAATTCTTTGCGTCCGCGCTCAAAATTGACGTGTCAATTTGCGCCATGGTCAGCCCCGCGTAATTACTGCCGAGAATTTCTTCGACAGCCTCACGTTCGGCGGCAACTTAATCGGACTTCATTGCGTCGATAACGGACTGAATGCCGTCGAAATTCGATGCGGACTTTATCGCGTCGTCGAGGATGTTTGCCGTGAAATCCGCCGCCGTGCCGTAATCGTGTGTGGCAAGTGTCGCCATGAACTTCTTGATAACTGCTTGAGGCGTCATGTTGAATCTCTTCCTTCCTAAAATGCAAATACTCATCCGTTGCCGAAGATATTACACACTTTGATTCGGCAAGGCAATAACTAAAAAAATCCCGCCGAAGTTTTTTCGACGGGATGAAATTTTTTCAGCCGAGTTTATTTAACGGAGAATCTGCCTTTGCTGCTAAGTTGATAAATCGATTTGTTGACGTGGAATGTCGTCGTTGAGCCGAAGTCGCGCAATGTGACGGAGCCGCTTCCGACTTTGAACGCGATTGACTTATCGGATTTGTTGTACGTCGGCGCGGAGAACGTCCCCGTGATTTTAAGCAGGTCGTCGTTCTCAAAGCCGCTGATAACGTCCTTGCCGTCGCCGTCCCAAAGTGAATCGTTGCCCTTGCCGCCGTAAAGCGAATCGTTACCCGTACCGCCCGTGATTGTGTTGGCAAGGTCGTTGCCCGTGATTCTGACAGCTGATGTCCGTTTCGAGGCATCGATTGTCTTCACATAAGCGGGAACGGTTACGGGCGATTTCGTCGAGTTGCTGACGGTGAAAACGTCGCTGATTGTCGTCGTGGAAGTTTTGCCAGCCGAGTCAATCAATGCGAGTTTCTTACCTTTGCCGTTGTTGACAGTGAGTGAGCTTTTGCCGACGGTGAAGATGACGTTATCGCCGCTGTTGGTGATTGTGTCGTCATACGCCGCGCCCAACAGCAATGTGTCCGAAACGGCATTCGACATATTTTTTCACGTTGCCATAAAAAATCCGCTCCTTCCGAAAAACAATGCCAATCGTTGACGGAATTATAGTAAAGATTTTTCCGCGTGACAATAAAAAAATTCCCGCATCCAAAATTCGGACGCGGGATGAAAATTTTCAGCCGAGCTTAGCTTTTGGAGAGTTTGTTGCCGCTAAGTTGATATGTGTCGTTGTTGACGTGGAAGAGTGTCGTCGTGCCAAAGTCCTTAAGTGTGACGGAGCCGCTTCCGACTTTGAACGCGATTGACTTATCGGATTTGTTGTACGTCGGCGCGGAGAATGTGCCCGTGATTTTAAGCAGGTCGTCGTTCTCAAAGCCGCTGATAACGTCCTTGTCGTCGCCTGCGTTGTAAATGAACGTATCTTTACCCGCGTCGCCCCAGAGCGAATCGTTACCTTTGCCGCCCGTGAGCGTGTCGTTACCTGCGCCGCCGTAAATTTTGTCGGCACCTTTGCCGCCGCTGATTGAGTCGTTACCTTTGCCGCCGAGGAGCGTGTCAGCCTTCGTGCCGCCGACGATTGTATTGCCCAGCGCGTTGCCCGTGATTTTAACGGCTTTGGTGCGTTTGGACGCGCTGATTGTCTCAACGTAAGGCGCGACGGTTACAGGGGATTTCGTCGAGTTCGTGACGGTCTTGAGTTTCGAGCCGTAGCTTTTGACGGTTGTTTGATCGTCGGGGTTGATGATGGCGACATCCAAACCGGCCGCCTTCTGGAGCGTGAGAGTATTTTTGCCGAAAGTCAAAACGACGTTCGAGCCTTTGACGGCAGATTTTGTCGGGGAACCGTTCGCGAATTTAACTTTGTCGCCGACAGCGTAATCGGTTATCGTGAGGTTGCCGCCTTCGTAGATGAAAACATCGTTGCCTTTGCCGCCCGTGAGCGTGTTGTTTCCAATGCCCGAATAGAGCGAATCGTTACCTGCGCCGCCGTTCAAGCTGTCGTTGCCGCTGCCGCCCGAAAGTGTGTCGGAACCTGCGCCGCCGTCGAGCGTATCATTTCCTGCGCCGCCCGCCAAGTAGTTTGCGCCTTTGCCGCCGAGAATCAAGTTGTTGTTCTTGTTGCCGAAGACATTGATCGATTTTGTGAGTGTCGACGCGTCGGCTTTAATCAAATTCGTGGCGTAATCGGTCAGGTTTATTGAATTGCCCGTGAACTTCGTGGAGATTGTCATTGTCGTATTTTTTACGGTGACGCCCTTCGGAATCTTCTTTTGCGTGGACAAAACGGCACCCGCCGCGCTTGAGGAGTTGACCGTATTCGAGCCATTTTTGGCAAGCCAGCGCAGGAACATATAACCTGCCGCGTAAGAAAGACTGTCGCCCGTGCCCCATTTCATGTCGCTCAACTTGTTTTGCAAAGCTTCGTAGTCGTTCGCCAAATTTTCGATGTTCGGTCTGCGGAAGTCGTCAATGCCGTGAATAAGCTCCGCCGTGCCTTCGGTGATAAATTGCGGCAAATCCCAGAAACGACTTTTGAATTTACTTATCATAATGCCATGCACTGTCTCATGCGCAATCGTCCGATCCAAATATCCTTGACCGTTCGGACTGGTGGCGTCGTAGTCGCCGCTTTTGAAACTGTTGTAGTAATCCATGTTGACAGCTATCGTGATACCGTTCTTTTTGTTGTAATCGTCCCAGTGATAGTTGGTATATGCAAGGTAGTTGCCGTTGTTCTCGAATCGCAGATAAAGGGTGTTGTAATCTGAATTGGAGTCGCTGAAACTGTAGCCGTAGGATTTTTCAATGAGCTTTGTAATTTCCGACATCCACCAAGTATAGGCGCAGTCCAAGATATGTTGCTTGTCGTTGGTCATGTTGCCCACGTCGGCATGATTAACCGTCAAACCGGAAAATTTGTTGTCGTGCCAAACATTGTAGGCAATGTATCTGCTCGAATCTAAGCTGTACTTTGTGCCGCTTTCGGGAATGATTGATTTGGCGGTTTTGAGTGTGCCGCCCGCGTCCGAACCGCTTATGGCACCGGTATCGTCGTTGGAAAGATTTATGCCGCAGTAGTTAAGCAGGAAGTCATTGGCGGAAGTAGCGTTTTTGCATTCTTTAGCCATCGCCTCAACCGCTTTTGCGATTGTCGAGTATTTGTCACCCGACGCGACTTTGACGGCTTTGTTCAGCAAAGCTACTATGTCGGTTTGGGAATTCGTTTTTTCCAGTTCAATCATCGACGAATCCAAAGAGCTCATGAACTTTTTGAGGGCGTCTTGCTGTGTAACGGTCGCCGCTTTTTCCTCGCCAATCTTGACGGTTTTGTTGTTGATGTTTATCGAGCCGAATTTGACCGCGTCTTTAAGGAGAACGGAGCTCGAACCGACGTTGACGAGAATATCGTTACCGCTCTTTTTTGGCGTGTTGTAACTGCCGTTGATGTTGAGCATGTCGCTTGCAGTCCAGCCCCAAACGGTATCGGCTCCGTCGCTCGTTGAAAGATAGACGGTGCTGTTGGTCGCCGAACCCAAGCTGATTTTATCCGCACCTGCGCCGCCGCTGATGGAATGGTAGCTGCCGCCTTCAACCGCGATTATGTCGTTGTCCGCGCCGCCGTCGATTGTGTTGTACCAGTAAGTCGTCAAGCTGATTAAATCGTTATCGGTGCCGCCGTAGATTTTGCTGCGCCAATGGTTGCCGACGACCGTATCTTTGCCCACGCCGCCGTAAATCGTCGCATAATTGTTGTTGCCGCGAATGGAGTCGTTGCCGTTGCCCGCGTCGATTGAAATTGTTTCGGCAAAGCTTATGTTAATGCTGTCGTCGCCCGTGCCCGCGCTGATTGTGATGTTCGAGCCGCCGCTGTTGTAAATTGAATCGTTGCCGCCGTAAGCGTAAATCTTGACGTTGGAGCCGCTGTTCGTAATGGTGTCTTTGAGGTCGGTGGCGGTTATCGTTTTGCCGCTGACGGTGTTGTTGACGTTGAGCGGGACTTCGTCGACGTCGAGAATGCCGTTGGTTATGTTGACGGTTTTGCCGCTTGCGCCGCTCAATGTGACTGCCGCGCTGCTCAAGCTGACGACGACACTGCCGCTTACGGTCGAGCGTTTGTAATGTGCGCCGCTGAGATTGAGCGTGTCGGAGTTGTGCCAGCCGTAGATTATGTCTTTGCCGCTGTCAAAATAAAATTGGTAGAGACTGCCCGCCAAGCTGTTGCCGTAGATTGTATCGTTGCCCAAGCCGCCTCTGATTGTGATACCGCTGTAGTTTGCGCTTGAGTAGACGCTTATCATATCATTGCCTGATCCGCCGTAAATTGAAACGCGCGGGTCATAGCTTTCGATTGTGTCGTTACCGTCGCCGCCGTCAATCGTCACGTAACCGTAGCCGCCATTGACTTGGAGAGTATTCCTTGTGCTGTTGTAGATGTAATCGTCGCCTCCGTAGCCGTAAACTTTCGCGCCGCCCGCGTAGTTGTAAATGACATTGCCTGCGGAATTGCCGCCGACGCTTTTGTTTGTCGTGTAGTTGTAAATCGGACTTACCAAAGTTCCGCCGACAATGTTGACGGTTTTGTCGCTTGCGCCGACGAGGGAAACTGTGCCGTCTTCAATGCCGTGCAATCTGACAATGACATTGCCGTCGACTGTTGAGCGGGAATAGTAGCCGCCGCCGACAAGACTTAGCGTGTCGGAGCTGTTCCAGCCGTAAATTTTATCGTAGCCGTCGCCCCAGCGGAAACGGTAAAGTCCGTCCGCGAGACTGTTGCCGTAGATTGTATCGTTGCCCTTGCCGCCGTCAATCGTAATGTCGCTGTATCTTGCGCTTGTGTAGACGCTGATTTTATCCGCGCCCGCACCGCCGCTGATTGAAACGCGCGGGTCGACGCTCTCGATTGTGTCGTTGCCGTCGCCGCCGCTCAATGTCACGTAGC
Organism: Quinella sp. 1Q7; assembly: GCA_015206805.1. Classification (GTDB taxonomy): domain Bacteria; phylum Bacillota; class Negativicutes; order Selenomonadales; family Selenomonadaceae; genus Quinella. Next base: position 25,476 of record JADEZP010000004.1, read on the forward strand.
CGTAACCGCCATTGACTTGGAGAGTATTCCTTGTGCTGTTGTAGATGTAATCGTCGCCTCCGTAGCCGTAAACTTTCGCGCCGCCCGCGTAGTTGTAAATGACGTTGCCCGATGAATTGCCGCCGACGCTTTTGTTTGTCGTGTAGTTGTAAGTTGGGCTTATCAAAGTTCCGCCGCTGATGTTGACGGTTTTGCCGCTTGCGCCGACTAATGAAACTGTGCCGTCTTCAATGCCGTGCAATCTGACAATGACATTACCGTCGACGGTTGAGCGGGAATAGTAGTTGCCGCCGACAAGACTTAGCGTGTCGGAGTTGTGCCAGCCGTAGATGCTGTCGAAGCCGTCGCCCCAACGGAACTGATAAAGTCCGCCCGCCAAGCTGTTGCCGTAGATAACGTCGTTGCCAGTACCGCCTCTGATTGTGACGCCGGTATAAGCCGAGCCGCTACGAACGCTGATTTTATCCGCGCCTGCGCCGCCGTTAATGCTGACGGACGAATTTTCACTCTCGATTGTGTCATCACCCGCGCCGCCGTCCATAGTTACATAGCCCCAGCCGCTGTTGATGGTGTATCCGCTGTACGTGCTGTTGAAAATGTAATCGTCGCCTCCGTAGCCGTAAACTTTCGCGCCGCCCGCGTAATTGTAAATGCTGTCAATGTAGGCGGTGCCTCCGACAATGCTGTGTCGGGTGTAATTTGTGATGCTCACTTTGAACCCCCCCTTTTTTTAAAATTACCTGAAAGTATTTCGGCTAATAAAAACTTTGTAACATTATATCACAATCTGCGCGCCGCACAATGTCGGGCGAAATTTCTTATAAAATTTTAAAACTTGCGCTCAAGTCACGAGACCGAATAAAATTCTTCAAGCGACGTTAAATTGGCGCGTTGACTTGAAATTATTTTCACGGTGTGCTAGATTATGCGCGGTTTAAAAAGTTTCAACGGTCGCGGCAACTGCGGCGGCTCAAAAAATTTTTTTTGGAGGTTTATTCTTATGGCAGTCAGTTTGAAAAAAGGACAGAAGGTTGACCTCACGAAGACTAATCCTGGCTTGAAAGAAATTTTAATCGGTCTCGGCTGGGACACCAACAAGTACGACGGCGGCTCGGAATTCGATCTCGACGCGGCGGCGTTCCTGCTCGGCGCAAGCGGCAAAGTCAACAGCGACGACGACTTCATCTTCTACCAGAATCTTAAGCACGCTTCGGGCGCGGTCGAACACATGGGCGACAATCTCACCGGTGCCGGCGAAGGCGACGACGAAGAAATCAAAATCGACCTTAGCCAAGTTCCCGCCAACGTCGAGAAAATCGACTTCACCGTCACAATCTACGAAGCCGACGAACGCAAGCAGAACTTCGGGCAAGTCGAAAACGCCTTTATCCGCGTCGTCAACGTCGCGACGGGCGAAGAACTCATCCGCTACGACCTCGGCGAAGACTTCAGCATCGAAACCGCTGTCGTTATCGGCGAACTTTATCGCAACAAGGGCGAATGGAAATTTAACGCAATCGGCTCCGGATTCAGCGGCGGGCTTGAGGCTCTTTGCAAAAACTTCGGCGTCAACGTGTAATTAGGGACTAGGGGTTAGGGACTAGGGACTAGTAAGGACAAGTCTAGTCCTTAGTCCCTTTTGACTTGAAAGGAGAATTTATCATGGCGGTCAGTCTTCAAAAGGGGCAGAAAGTTTCGCTCAAAAAATCCGACGGCAAAAAACTTTCGCGGCTGATGGTCGGGCTCGGCTGGGACAGCGCAAAAAAATCCGCAGGTCAACAGAGCGGCGGATTCTTCAGCAGATTGTTCAGTTCCGGTCCCGAAAACATCGACTGCGACGCAAGCGTTTTCGTCTGCCAAGACGGCAAATACGTCGACAGGGACGATCTTGTTTATTTCGGCAACCTTGAGCACAGGAGCGGCGCGATTAAACACATGGGCGACAATCTTACGGGCGACGGCGAAGGCGACGACGAACAAATTTTCGTCGACCTCGAAAACATGCCGCAACGCTACGACAAGCTGATTTTCGTCGTCAACATTTACAAAGCCGTCGACCGCAAGCAACACTTCGGCATGATTAAAAACGCCTACATCCGCATAATCGACGCCGACAGTCACGAGGAACTTTGCCGCTTCAACTTGAGCGACGATTACACCGATATGCTGTCGATGATTGCGGGCGAAGTTTACCGCTACAAGGGCGAATGGAAATTTAACGCTATCGGCACGGGCACGAAGGATACGGGGCTTGCCGACCTTGAGAGGCGGTTTGCGTAAGTCATGAAAAAATTTTTTGCGCTGATATTGGCGGCACTGTTCCTGCTGACGGCTCCCGCGCAGGCGGCTGATTCGGGCGTTGGGCTTGAGGATATCTCGGCGGACGACTTCAACACTCCGATTGAAAAATTTTACGCCACGTTGCCGCAAGCTCACGGCGACTACAAAAGCCGTCAACGTCCGATTCTGATTGAAGGCGCAATGAACACCGAAACTGAAATTTTGATTCGTGCGCTGAAAAATCCCGTCGCCTACCGCGAAATGAATTATCTGTTCGTCGCGGGCACGTACAAAAATTATCCCGTCGTGATTGTGCGGACGGAAATCGGTTTGGCGAATGCGGCGGCGTCGACGGCTTTGGCGATTGAGAAATTCAAACCCTGCGCGGTCATCAATCAAGGCACGGCGGGTGGTCACGACCCTGCATTGAAAATCGGCGATATTGTTATCGGCGCGAACAGCTTCGACTACGGCGCGTTCAGGAGTGCTTACTCTGCGGCGGGCGCGGGAATTGACATCACTCAACAAGAAAATATCGGCACTTACGCCTACGACGCGGCGACGAAAAAATTTCAAGCTTACACGGAATATCGCGCCGACCCGACGCTGTTCAACATTGCGTTTGCCGCCGCCAACAACTACAGCGGTGCCAACGTCGTCAGCGGCGTAATCGGCACGGGCAACGGTTGGCTTGAGTGCGTCGACTACATAAATTTCCTGCACGAAAAATACGGCTCAAGTTGCGAAGAAATGGAGACGAACGCTGCCGCGCAGGTCTGCCAAAATGCGGGCATCCCGTTTATCGGAATTCGCGTCTTGAGCGACAATGTCACCAATGACAACAGATACGTTCCCAAATCTGCAAAAGTCGCGCAGGAATTTGTTTTGCTTGTCGTCGAGCGTTACGTTCGCGACACCCTTAAGGAGGTATCCGATTGAAAATCACAGGCTTGACTGATGCGCAAGTTCAAGAGGCTAAATCGAAATTCGGCGACAACTCAATCACCGAACAGGCACGCGAAGGTTTCTGGGACAAGCTCAAAGGCAACTTCGACGACCCGATAATCAAAATCCTAATCTTCGCGCTGATTCTGAACGTGTTCTTCGCGTTCATGGGTAAAGCCGAATGGTACGAATCCGTCGGCATTGCAATGGCGGTTTTGCTTGCAACGCTGGTGTCGACGTTTTCCGAATACAAGAACGAAAGCGCGTTCCAGAAACTTCAAGGCGAGGCGTCGCTCATAAAGTGCAAAGTCTATCGCAACGGCGTCGTCACGGAAATTCCGATTAACGACATCACGATGGGCGACTGCGTTTTACTGCAGACGGGCGACAAAATTCCTGCGGACGGCGTGATTATCGACGGCTCAATCAACGTCGATCAATCGATTCTCAACGGCGAAGCTAAGGAGGAGGCGAAAACTCCCGCGCCCGACGAATCAGCCGATTCCGCCGCCGCAGAAAGTACCGACTTCCTGAATCCGCATAAAGTTTTCCGCGCGGCAGTCGTTGCGGGCGGCAGTGCAGTCATGCGCACCGTCACGCTTGGCGACAACACCGTTTACGGCAAAATTGCGGGCGAACTCCAAATCGACGAAGACCGCGATACTCCGCTGAAACTCAAGCTCGGCGACCTTGCCGACCAAATTTCCAAATTCGGTTATATCGGCGGCGTCGCGATTGCCGTTGCGTTCATGTTTGAGCGAATTGCCATTCAACACAACTTCGATTGGGCGCAAATGTCCGCATTCTGTTCGGATTGGATGAACGTCGTCAACAGCCTCGTCGAAGCCGTAATGCTCGCCGTGATAATTATCGTTATGGCGGTGCCCGAAGGTTTGCCGCTGATGATTGCGATTGTTTCCGCACAGAATATGGGCAAGATGCTCAAAGACAACGTCCTTGTCCGAAAAATTTCCGGCATCGAAACGGCGGGCAGTCTGAACCTGCTGTTCAGCGATAAGACCGGCACAATCACGAAGGGCTTGCTTGAGGTCGTAACGTTCCTTGACGGCACTGCGAAGTTCACGGAAACTTTCGACAAGCTCGGCGGCAAGTTGCAGTCGCTGGTTTCCCTGTCGATTCGATTCAACAACGGCGCAGTCATTACGGGCGACAAAATCGTCGGCGGCAACATGACGGACCGCGCGTTGCTCGGATTCATTATCGGCAAGGACAAAGCTCCGAACGTTACCGTCGTCGACACCGTGCCTTTCGACAGCGCGAAGAAATATTCCATGGCGAAGGTCAGCGGCGATTATAATTTGTGGCTGATTAAGGGCGCGCCCGAACGTCTGCTCGACAAATGCTCCTACTACTACGACGCCAACGGTCAGCGGCAACGGCTCGCCTCAACCGCCGACATCAACGCCAAAATCGATGAGCTCGCCAACCGTGCGATTAGAACGCTTGCGCTCGTGACGTATGACGACGAAATTACAAACGGCGAAATTCCCGACACCGGCTTGACGTTCGTAGGCGTGACGGGCATTCGCGACGACGTGCGCCCCGACGCCATTAAAGCGATTGAGCAAGTGCACTCGGCGGGCGTGCAAGTCGTCATGATTACCGGCGACCGCAAAGAGACCGCGCAGGCGATTGCCAAGGAAGCGGGCTTGATTGAGATTGACGACGCCATTGTCATTACCAGCGCGGAACTCAACGAAATGAGCGACGACGAAGTCAAGCAGAAACTCCCGAAACTGCGCGTCATTGCCCGCGCCCTGCCGACCGATAAAAGCCGCCTCGTTCGTCTTGCGCAGGAACTCAATCTTGTCGTCGGTATGACGGGCGACGGCGTCAACGACTCCCCCGCGCTCAAAAAAGCTGACGTCGGCTTTGCAATGGGCGGTGGCACCGAAGTCGCCAAGGAAGCCAGCGAAATTGTCATACTCGACGACAACTTCAAGTCAATTGGCAAGGCGATTCTTTACGGGCGGACAATCTTCAACTCAATCCGCAAGTTCATAATCTTCCAGCTGACAATCAACGTCGGCGCGGTGCTGATTTCGTTCGTATGCCCGCTGCTCGGACTTGAAAACCCGCTGTCAATCACGCAAATCCTGTGGGTCAATCTGGTAATGGACACGCTCGCGGCACTTGCCTTCGGCGGCGAACCTGCATTGGATCGTTTCATGGAGGAGGCTCCGAAACGTCGCGACGAAAAAATTATCAGCCCGTACATGCTCTCGGCGATTGGCACGGGCGCGCTGTGGACGTTCGCAATGAGTTTGGTTTTCCTGCTTACGGACTTCTCGCGCAGTCACTTCCGCGACATCAATCCCGAAGGCGTCAACATCACATTCGGCGGCGACAGCGTTTACGTGCTGACGGGATACTTCGCCGTGTTCATCTTTACGGCGGTGTTCAACGCTTTCAACGCCCGCACCGACAGAATAAATCTTTTCGACAACATCGGCGGCAACCCCGGTTTCCTGCGCGTTATGGCGTTGATTGTCGTCGTGCAAATCGCAATGACATATCTGGGCGGCGCGATTCTGCGTTGCTACGGCTTGACGGGCGGCGAATGGCTGTTCGTCATTGCAATGGCATTTACGATTATTCCCGTCGACATCGTCCGCAAACTAATCGTCGGCGGCTCGAAGTAAACATCAATCGCCACAAACATATTCAATCGGCTCGCCGAAAAATTCGGTGAGCTTTTTTTTTTTGCCGCCGTCACGCCAACGCATTGCCGTTGATATTTTTTCGGGCGGCGTGTACAATGCTTTGCACTGGAGGGAGAGTTGTGGACGAAAAAATTTTTGGCGAACTGCCTTTGCGCTCGTGGCGATGGCTCGGCGTCAATGATGTCAAATCTGCCGCGCAGGTCGAGGAGCAAATTTTTGACGTGCCCGACGGTGAAAGTCGCACCTTTGCCGACGTGAACTTGAGCGCGGAAAATGTCGCACGCCGTATAAAAATTTCCGTCGGTAAATCTGCGCGGGTCGAATTCATTGCGGCGGATATCGGCAACGGAAATTTTTCAGCCGACGTGGAAATTGACCTGCGCGGCGACGATTCGGCGGCGGACGTTGCGGCGGTTTATTTCGGCGACGGCAACAGACGGCTTGATTTTAACTACGTGATTCGTCAGCGCGGCAAACGAACCTCGGCGACAATGAACGTGCGCGGCGCATTGACTGAACGTTGCGACAAAATTTTTCGCGGGACGCTGGACTTTCAACGCGGCGCGAAAGGCTCCACGGGTCGCGAGCTTGAGGAAGTGATTATTCTGTCGCCCGGCACGCGCAATCGTTCCGTGCCGCTGATGCTTGCCGCCGAAGACGAAGTCGACGGTCATCACGCCGTGAGCGTCGGGCGGCTTGACGACGAAAAAATTTTCTATCTGATGAGCCGCGGACTTGACAAGTCGCAGGCGGAACGGCTTATCGTTGAGGCGGCGTTCAATCCCGTCGTCGAAAAAATTCCCGACGAAAATTTACGCGCCGAACTTTCGGACAAACTGCAAAGGAGGCTTTCAAAATAATGCGCGAAGAAGTATTAACTGACTTAATGTATGAGATTTTATCTTCCGAACGCGGACGGCTTTATCTCGAATTGTTTGATAAACACGTTATGCGCCTTGATATGACAGCGGCGGAATTGGACAGCGCAGAAGTTCATAGACAATACCCAACAAAGTTCTTAGCAGAAAAATTAAAAATTCCTCTCAAAAAAGCGAAAAAGATGGATTTGGCTATCATAACATCGTGCCGTTTTATTCCAATTGAGGTCAAGATAAAATCTGGCAGTCACAAAGATCAATGTGACAATTATCTGTATGAAGCTCAACTTTACACAGATGAATATGCTTTGAGCGAACAGCCAATCCTTTATTACTTGACTTTGAACGGATATTTTCCCGAAAGAGCAAGCGCAACCAATACGGGCTACGGCGACAGCGGCGATTTAGCCATTCATCAAGATAAAATTATAAAGGTAACTTTCCGCACGGAACTTTTGCCTTGGCTCGAAGAGTGCGTGCAACATGCGCCGAAAAATTCTTACTGCAGAAATAATTTGTCGCGTTTACTTTCGTTCGTCCGCGAGATTACTCAAAGGACTAACGAGCAGTTGCAAGTCGAAGAGATTATGCGCAAATTTTTCACGGCGTTGGAAGGACGCTTCGACGAAAATTTTTGTCGGAAACATCGTCTCGAATTTTATGCGGGCGACGAACAACCCTATCATCGCGAAATTCTAAAATTTTTCTTTAAAGGACACTCCGCGCCGGGAATAAATTATCTTTGCACGGACGCGGCAGGCAACGTCATCAAGTTTGAATCCGACAAGGAGCTTTTGTTCGGCGTAGAATGTTACAACGGCGGCGAAAATGATTTCAGACGTACGAGAACACTTTTCGCGGACTTTGCAATTTACGACAACGGCATAAATAATTGTGTTTGCAAAAAGGCGGACATTAAACGACTTCTTGACGGTAAAAATATTTTGCTGCAAGATTTCATCAAAGCATATCATAAGAAATTTGCCGGCATGATTGGTCGAATTGATTTGCACGACGCGCACGGCAACACCATCGACTTTTATGACGTTGACGCGACTTTGACGCAGTTTAGGACGCAGGAAGATATTGACGCCGCCGTCGATAATATCATGACGGAAATTGAAACTCTTTTGAGGAGATTTGTCTATGGATAAAAATTTTTTGAACGACTTCCCGATTTTGCGCGGCAAGATGAACGGTCAACCGCTTGCCTACCTTGACAACGGAGCGACCACTCAAAAGCCCGAAAGCGTCGTGCGCTCGATTTGCGGCTACTACGGCGGTTGCAATGCCAATCCGCATCGCGGCGTGTACGAACTCAGCGTGCGTGCAACTCAAGTCTACGAATCCGCCCGCAAAAAAATTGCCAACCTGCTCAACGCCGACACGCGGGAAATTATTTTCACGAAGAACGCGACCGAATCACTGAATCTTGTTGCCTACAGCTACGGGCTGACGAATCTTCATGCGGGCGACGAAATTTTAATCACAATCGCCGAACATCATTCCAATCTTGTGCCGTGGCAGATGGTTGCGCGGGCGACGGGCGCGACGTTGAATTACATTTACCTTGCGGCGGACGGCAATTTGTCGGCTCAAGATATTGCGACGAAACTCACGGCGCGAACGAAAATTTTGGCTGTCACGCAAATTTCAAACGTGCTCGGACTTATCAACGACGTTAAAAAACTTGCCGCGCAGGCTCACGAAGTCGGCGCGATTATCGTCGTCGACGGCGCACAATCCGTCCCGCACATCCCCGTTGACGTTCGCGACATCGACGCGGATTTTTTGGCGTTTTCTGGTCATAAAATGCTGTCGCCAATGGGAATCGGCGTCCTTTACGGCAAGCGCGAACTTCTGGAGGAAATGCCGCCCTTCCTGCGCGGCGGCGACATGATCGAATACGTCGAGGAGCAGACGACGACTTTTGCCGAACTGCCGCAGAAATTCGAGGCGGGCACTCAAAATGTCGGCGGAGCGGCGGGCTTGAGCGCGGCTGTCGACTATCTGCAAAGTGTCGGCTTCGATACCGTTGCCCGCATTGAACGCGACCTTACGAACTTTGCAATTGCCGAACTCAAGCGACTGCCTTACGTCGAGCTTTACGGTTGCGACGCGCCCAATAAAGTCGGCATTGTCACGTTCAATATCCGCGACGTTCACCCGCACGACGTGGCGACGATTTTGGACGCGCAGGGCGTCGCGATTCGTGCAGGTCACCATTGCGCACAGCCGCTGATGAAATTTCTTGGACTCAACGCGACGTGTCGGGCAAGTTTTTATTTTTACAACACGCGCCGCGACGTTGAGCGATTGATTGAGGCTGTGCAGTCCGTAAGGAGCGTGATGCACATTGCTTAACGAAATTTACACGGAACTCATTGCCGAATACAGCCGCTCCCGCGCAAGCGTGACGCTTGACCCAACGGGACTGCCCCGCAATGTTGCGTCGATTGCAAGTCGTTCGTCGCGCCGTAAGGAGTGAAAAAATTTTGCTTGATGAAATTTACACGGAACTCATTGCCGAACACAGCCGTTCCCGCGAAAATCGACAGCCCCTGCCGAACGCGACGATTCGCGAACGCGGGCACAATCCGTCCTGCGGCGACGACATTACGATTGAGCTTGCCGTTGCCGACGGCGTGATTGTCGACGCGTCCTTTAACGGAGCGGGTTGCGCCATTTCGCAGGCGTCCGCCGACATGATGATTGAGCTCATGCGCGGCAAACCCCTTGCCGAGGCGAAACGACTTGCCGAACTTTTTATCGCGATGATTCAAGGCACCGTCACTTCAGACGACGAACTTGCCGACCTTGACGAGGCGGCGGCACTGAAAAATATTTCGACAATGCCCGCCCGCGTCAAATGCGCAACGCTTGCTTGGCACGCGCTCGACAACGCCGTCAACAAACTTTAGGAAGGAGCCGACACTCAATGGGCTTGAGCTTTACAAAATCGTTCGGGGAGGACGATCTCCACCAGTCGCACAAACTTTTGGATCGGCTGGACAAAATCACGGCGGACAGCGTTCACCACTTCGCAAAAAATTTTTTGTCGGCGGAGACCGTGCCCGACTTCCAAGACATTCAAATTGAGACGTGCAACCGTTGCAACAACGACTGCCCGTTTTGTCCGGCGAACAGGAATAACGACACGCGCAAGCCGCGCTTCATGGACGAGGAACTTTTTTATTCGATAATCGACCAGCTGTACGCGATGGACTATCACGGCACGATAAGTTTGTTTTCGAACAATGAGCCGCTGCTTGACGGGCGCATTTTGAAATTTGTCGAATACGCCCGCAAACGTCTGCCGAACGCCGTTCATTATCTGTACACCAACGGAATTTTGCTCAACGCCGAAAAATTTTCCGCGCTCGTCAAAAATCTGGACGTGCTCATCATTGACAACTACGACGACAATTTTCAACTGATACCGTCCGTGGAAAAAACTTTGTCGACGGCTCCCGCGCCCTACGACATATCCTCGGCGAAGGTTGTAACCGGGCTTGCCGCCTACGCCCGATTGTCGGATTCGGAATGCGATGTTCGCGTCGACCTGCGCAAAAAAAATCAGCGGCTGTCTTTGTTGGCGAACAACTCACCGAATCGCCGCGACGAACAAAATAAATTTCGTCCGACTTCGCCGTGTATTTACCCGTTCAAGCAAATGATTGTTCGTCCCGACGGCACAACCGCAAAATGTTGCAACGACCCGCTTACGGACATGGTGACGGGCGATTTGAACACGCACACCGTCCGCGAAGTTTGGCGCGGGCGCGCTTATCAAGACTTCCGCAAAGAAATTTTCTTCAACGGCAGAAAAAATCTCAAAGGCTGCGAATTCTGCGACACCTTCGGGCTGGCAATGTACATTCCCTCGCTACAGACTGCCGCCGCCGAATTCAAACGCCTTGCCGACGAAATGACGCGCAGAAAAAATTTGGGCGCGATTTACATTTTCGACACGACGCAACAGAGTAAACAGCTGTTCATCAAATTCAAAGTGCTCGGCGTGAATTTTGACGGGCTTGTCAATGTTCGCGATGAGCCGTGCGACGAAAACTATCCTTGCGCCGATTTGCAGTCAGTCGTCGCCGAACGTGCCTTTATGCTAATTCCCACGCCGCATTACGCTGACGACATATTTGATTTTCTGCAGGCGGCGGGCTATCAATATCGCCGCGACTGGCTGATTTACACTTACGACATTAACTGAAACATCAACGGCAACAAAAAAGAGTCCGCTCACGGTGAAGCGGGCTCTTTTAATTTTGCGGCGGAAAATTTATTCGGCGGCAGTCTCTTTGTCGACGACGCTCAAATCGCGATAATGTCCGTCCGTGTCAAATGCGCCACGCTTGCTCGACAACGCCGTCAACTAACTTTACGACAACACTTTGCAACAAAAAAGAGTCCGCTCACGGTGAAGCGGGCTCTTTTGATTTTGCGGCGGAAAATTTATTCGGCGGCAGCCTCTTTGTCGACGACGGTCAAATCGCGATAACGCGCCATGCCCGTGCCGGCAGGAATGAGTTTGCCGATAATGACGTTCTCCTTCAAGCCGATAAGCGGATCGATTTTGCCTTTAATCGCCGCGTCGGTAAGAACGCGTGTCGTCTCTTGGAAACTTGCCGCGCTAAGGAACGAGTCCGTTGCCAACGACGCCTTTGTTATGCCGAGCAGAATCGGTTTGGCGACGGCGGGAGCTCTGTCCTCTTCAATGGCTTTGGTATTTTCATCTTCGAAGATGTTAATATCGACGAATTCGCCGGGCAAAAATTCCGTGGAGCCGCTTTCTTCGATTTTGACTTTATGCAACATTTGACGGACCATGACTTCGATATGTTTGTCGTTGATTTCGACGCCCTGGGACTTGTAGACTTTTTGGACTTCTTTGACGAGGTAGCGGTGGGTTTCTTGGATGCCGCAGATACGGAGGATATCGTGGGGGTTTTTGGCTCCGTCGGTGAGGGTATCTCCGGCTTGGACTGTGTCGCCTTCGTGGACGTGCACGACCGAGCCGAAGGGCAGGGGGTATTCGCGGGGGAGGCGGTTGGTGTCGGTTGGCGTTATTATTAATGTGCGCAAGTTGTTTTTGTCTTCTCCGAAACTGACCACGCCACTGATTTCGGCTATCAGCGCGGCATTTTTTGGTTTGCGCGCTTCAAATAACTCTTCGACGCGCGGCAGGCCTTGGGTTATGTCGCCGCCCGCCACTCCGCCCGTATGAAACGTCCGCATTGTCAACTGCGTTCCGGGCTCACCTATTGACTGCGCCGCGATGATTCCGACTGCCTCGCCTACTTCCACTTCAGTTTGATTGGCTAAATCGACTCCGTAGCATTTTTGACAGACACCTGACTCCGCCCGACAAGTAAGCACACTTCGAATTAACACACTTTGGCGCACTGAACATATTTTATCGGCAAGTTCAGAATCTACTACTGTATTGACAGGTGCAATTAAATTCCCATTAGAATCGAAAATATCTTCAGCCAAAACGCGTCCCAAGATGCGCTCTTTAAGAGGTTCGATTATCCCCATGGATTGCGTATTTTCGCGTATGGCTTCGACGCGTATGCCGCGAACATTACCCATACGAACATGAATAGTGCTGACAGTTTCGTCAGCCAACAGGGCCGATAAAATGTCGTCAGTAAGAACGGTTTCGGCAGGAAGTCCCCCGGCGGCGCGTGCAAGAACTTTGCCCCTGAATTCGGCAAGGAAGGCGATTCGGATTTGTTCGCGCTCGCAAGAGTTGGCTGTGCCCAAATTAATAATCAAAGGACGTGTGCCATTTCGAATAGCGATTTGATTGACCCCGACCTCGCCCAATTGGATGAGCGAATCGGCGTCCAACAAAGTATCGGCAGGTAATTCCGGTGACACGTCCCGTGCCAATACGGTGCCGATTAATAAATCGTTCAAAATTTCCAAAGCGTCGAAAGTGTCCTCTGCAAGCCGTGCGCGTTGAAGAGTAAGATTGACACATTGAATATCGCAATCGGTCTCGCGAACAATTACATCTTGAGCAACGTCAACCAAGCGACGTGTAAGATATCCCGAATCGGCAGTGCGCAAAGCAGTGTCTGCCAAACCTTTGCGTGCCCCGTGTGAGGATATGAAATAGTCGCTGACACTAAGCCCTTCGCGGAAATTGGCTGTTATGGGCAAATCGATTATCTTGCCGCTGGGGTCAGCCATTAACCCGCGCATCCCCGCCAACTGGCGCATTTGTTGCTTATTGCCCCGTGCCCCACTGTCCGACATCATAAAGATAGGATTGAATTCGTCCATATTGTCCATCATCGCCTCGGCTACAAGAGAAGTAGCCTCATTCCACAATGTGCATACTTTGTCGTATCGTTCCCGCTCCGTGATTAGCCCCCGCCCATAATGGCGTTCAACATTTTTGACCCGAGCCGCGGTTTGTGCCAATATCTCGTGTTTCTTTGGTGGTACGATACAATCCGCTATGGCAACCGTCATCCCTGCCAAACACGCATAGTGATATCCTAACCGTTTTACCTCATCGATTACCCCCGCCGTGCCTGTTGCTCCTAATAGCCGGTAACAGTCCGCAACCAATTTACCCAATTCCTTTTTGTTCATGACTTCGCCCATGCACCAGCGACCGTCTGCGCCTTCCTTATAATAGCGCACTTCTGCAGGCAATTTCTCGTTGAAGATGAGCCGCCCAACACTGGTGCTAACAATAATATTTTCCGCGCCCGCGATTCGTCTTCGCACATATGCCGGTAAGCACTCCGCTCGCTGCCTCACTCTTATTTCGGCTTGCAGTTCCAAATCTCCGCTGTCATATGCCAACAGAGCCTCGTCCGTGCTGCTATAAATTCCGCCTTCGCCCCGCGCGCCGGGTCTAAGCTTAGTCAGATAATACGTTCCCAAAACCATGTCTTGAGTCGGCACGATTATCGGTTTGCCGTCTTTGGGAGCCAAGATATGATTTGCCGCCAACATCAACACCCGAGCCTCGGCTTGAGCCTCACTGGACAGCGGCAAATGTATAGCCATTTGATCGCCGTCGAAGTCCGCGTTGTAAGCAGTACATGCCAACGGATGTAACTTTATAGCGCGCCCTTCAGTCAATACCGGTTCAAAAGCTTGAATGCCCAAGCGATGCAAAGTTGGAGCGCGATTCAACAATACGGGATGTTCTTTGATGACTTCTTCGAGCACGCCCCAGACTTCTTCGGTGGCGCGGTCGACTTTCTTTTTGGCGGCTTTGATGGTCAAGTTGTTGTCTTGCGCCAATTTTTTCATGACGAAAGGCTTAAACAATTCGAGAGCCATTTCCTTAGGCAAGCCGCATTGGTGGAGCTTGAGTTCGGGACCGACGACGATAACTGAACGACCGGAATAGTCGACGCGTTTGCCGATAAGGTTTTGACGGAAACGACCTTGCTTGCCCTTGAGCATATCGGAAAGCGATTTGAGCGGACGATTGCCGGGCCCAGTGACGGGACGCCCGCGCCGACCGTTATCAATGAGAGCGTCGACGGCTTCTTGCAACATGCGTTTTTCATTGCGAACGATGATGTCAGGAGCTTTGAGTTTGAGAAGGCGATAAAGGCGGTTATTACGGTTGATGACTCTGCGGTAAAGGTCGTTAAGGTCGGAGGTAGCGAACCTGCCGCCGTCAAGTTGAACCATGGGACGCAATTCGGGGGGAATGACGGGAATAACGTTGAGAATCATCCACTCGGGCTTGTTGCCGGATTTGCGAAAAGCTTCGACGACTTCGAGGCGACGAATGGCGCGGAGGCGTTTTTGACCGTTGGAAGAAAAGAGTTCGGAGCGGAGCTCGGCAGAAAGAGAATCGAGGTCGATATTACGAAGAAGATGTTGAATGGCTTCGGCGCCGATGCCGACTTTGAAAGAGTCTTTGCCGAAAGAATCGCGGTAAAAACGGAATTGCCCTTCGGAAAGTAAGTCTTTGATATGGAGGTCGGTGGAGCCGGGGTCGAGAACGATATAGGAAGCGAAATAGAGAACGCGTTCGAGAGAGCGAGGAGACATATCGAGCAATAAGCCCATACGGGAAGGAATACCTTTGAAATACCAGATGTGACTGACGGGAGCGGCAAGTTCAATATGACCCATGCGTTCGCGCCGTACTTTAGAACGAGTGACTTCAACGCCGCAACGGTCGCAAATGGTGCCCTTGTAACGGACGCGTTTGTATTTGCCGCAATGACATTCCCAATCGCGAGTGGGGCCGAAAATACGTTCGCAAAAGAGACCGTCGCGTTCGGGCTTGAGAGTACGGTAGTTAATGGTTTCGGGCTTTTTCACTTCGCCGTGAGACCAGAGACGGATTTTATCCGGGGAAGCGAGAGAAATACGCATGGAGTCAAAAAGATTAACGTCAAGCATAGTGAGCCTCCTTAAAGAGCGTCGGAGAAATCGGCGATAAGGTTAGGGTCGGGGTCAGGGTCAGGGTCGGGGTCGGGAGTGGGTGGTGGAGTGGGAGATTTGGGTAAGTCGTCGTCGTCGTCTTTGATGGAAATTTCTTTGGAGTCGGAATTGAGAACGCGGATATCGAGAGCGATAGATTGCAATTCCTTGATGAGAACCTTGAAGGATTCGGGAACGCCCGGGGTGGGAATGTTGAGACCTTTGACGATGGCTTCGTAGGCTTTGACGCGACCTTGAACGTCGTCGGATTTGACGGTGAGAATTTCTTGAAGCGAGAAGGCGGCGCCGTAAGCTTCGAGAGCCCAAACTTCCATTTCGCCGAAACGTTGACCGCCGAATTGAGCTTTGCCGCCGAGAGGTTGTTGAGTGACGAGGCTGTAGGGGCCTGTGGAGCGGGCGTGAATTTTGTCGTCAACGAGATGATGAAGTTTGAGCATGTAAACGCAACCGACGGTAACGGGATTCATGAAAGGGATACCTGTACGACCGTCAAAGAGGGTAGATTTAGCGTCTGGGTTAAGGTTGGCGAGTTTGAAGGCGTCTTGGAGGTCGGAATCTTGAGCGCCGTCGAAAACGGGAGTGGCGATGTTGATAGGGGGCGAGATATCGCCGATAGAGTTAATGATATCGGGGTCGCGCTTGGCGATACGGAATTCGATATTGCGAAGAGCGAAACCGAGATGAGCTTCAATAACCTGCCCGATATTCATACGTGAAGGGACGCCGAGAGGATTAAGTACGATATCGACGGGAGTGCCGTCGGGGAGGAAAGGCATATCTTCTTGACGGCGGATTTGACTGACGACGCCTTTGTTACCGTGACGCCCCGACATTTTATCGCCGACGGAAATTTTACGTTTTTGAGCGATGAAGACGCGAACTTGCATATTTACGCCGGGTGGCAATTCGTCGTTATTGTCGCGGTTGAAGATGTTGACGGCGACGACTTTACCTGAAGTACCGTGAGGAACGCGCAGGCTGGAGTCGCGAACTTCGCGAGCTTTTTCGCCGAAAATGGCGCGTAGTAAACGTTCTTCGGCGGACAGTTCAGTTTCGCCCTTGGGAGTGACTTTGCCGACTAAAATATCGCCTGTTTGAACGTCGGAGCCGATAGTGATAATGCCCATAGAATCGAGATGAGCGAGTGCGTCGTCGGAGACGTTGGGAATGTCGCGCGAAATTTCTTCGGGACCGAGTTTGGTATCGCGGGCGTCGCATTGATATTCCTCAATATGAATGGAAGTGAAAATGTCGCGTTTAAGCAGGTTTTCGTTAAGTAAAATGGCGTCTTCGTAGTTGTAGCCTTCCCAAGGCATGTAGGCGACGATGATGTTGTAACCGAGGGCGAGTTCGCCGCCCGAAGTAGCGGGACCGTCGGCGATAGGTTCGCCTTGTTCGACGTGTTGACCTTGAACGACGATTGGAATGTGATTAAAACAGGTGCCTTGATTGGAGCGTTGGAATTTGGTTAATTTGTAGATGTCGAGTTTATCGGCGTTATCAGGGCGGATTTTGATAGTGTTGGCGTCGACGAAAATAACGGTGCCTGCGCGGCGGGCGATGATGGTAACGCCGGAATCGCAAGCGGCTTTGAATTCCATACCTGTGCCGACGACGGGAGCTTGAGTTTTAAGCAGTGGGACGGCTTGACGTTGCATATTGGCACCCATAAGAGCGCGATTGGCGTCGTCGTGTTCAAGGAAGGGAATGAGGGCGGTAGCGATACTGACGACCTGTTTAGGGCTGACGTCCATAAGCTGAACGTCGTCGCGATTGAATTTGGAAGTTTGCTGGTTATGTCGAGCAGTGACGCGTTCATTAATAAAGCGGTCATTATCGTCAAGCGGCTCGTTAGCCTGCGCGATGATAAGCGGTTCTTCTTCGTCGGCGGTAAGATAGACGACGTCTCCGGAAACTTTATGGCTGACGGGGTCGACCTTGCGATAAGGCGTTTCGATGAAGCCGAATTTATTGACGCGAGCGAAATTGGAGAGACTGCCGATAAGCCCGATATTGGGACCTTCGGGGGTTTCAATGGGGCACATACGTCCGTAATGTGAAATATGAACGTCGCGGACATCGAAACCTGCGCGTTCACGAGACAATCCGCCCGGACCGAGTGCTGAAAGTCGACGTTTATGGGTTAGTTCGGACAGCGGGTTATGTTGATCCATGAATTGGCTAAGCTGTGAGCTGCCGAAAAATTCTTTAATGGCGGCGACGACTGGACGGATATTGATTAAATTTTGCGGAGTGACAATATCAGGGTCAGTGGAGGTCATACGTTCGCGGACGACGCGTTCCATGCGGGACATACCGATACGGAATTGATTGGCAAGGAGTTCGCCGACGGCGCGGACGCGACGGTTGCCGAGGTGGTCTATATCGTCGGTAAGTCCCGTCTGCGCGAACAGGTTAAACAGGTAGTCGATAGCGGAAATTATGTCGGCGACGCAGAGGATACGGTCAGTTTTGATAGACATAGTGGGCGAGCACAGCATAGTGAAGTTGCCGAAATCGGATTTAACGCGGAGTTTGATAGGGTAATAAAAACCGTGTCGGAGTGTGTCGCGTTGGAGGTTGAAAATTTGTTCGTCTTGGTCGTCAGGGATATTGGCGAGCATTTCCTTAGTGACGACGGTATCGGCAGGGATAAGCAATTCGCCCGTTGAGGAATCGAAGAGGTCTTCAGCGAGTTGGAGACCGACGAGGCGACGTTTCCAGCCGATTTTTTTAGTGATTTTGTAGCGACCGACGGCGGCGAGGTCATAGCGTCTTGGGTCGAAAAATTGGGAATGGAGTAAGGAGGCGGCGTTATCGGCTGAAGGCGGTTCGCCCGGGCGGAGGCGGTTATAAATGCCGATAAGAGCTTTTTCTTTATTATCTTCGGCGTTATGACGGTCGGAATCGAGCATATCGACGAGAGCCTTATAACCTGCGGCGAGGAGATTTTTAGGTTCGAGGGCGGCGATATAATCGAGGAGGAACTTAAGGTTAGAGAGTTGGTCGAAGTTGCTATCGATTTGGGAGTAGGCGTCGAGGAGGGCGTTGAAGGTATCGTCGGATTTATTGGAGTTGCGACGGAGGTAACCGACGGTGAGAGGTTTACGCGGGTCTAGGTTATCGGAATCGGAGCTGATGAAGTCGGCGAGGTTTAGTGCGGTATTGGAATCGTGGATTTTGGACTGGACGAAATAATTAACGTCGAAGAGTTCGAGAATTTGGTCGTTAGATTCGAAGTCTAGGGCGCGGAGGAAGTAGGATAGGGGCATTTTACGGGTCCTGTCGATACGGACGAAAATGGAGTTGGAAGAGTCGGTTTCGAGTTCGATCCACGCGCCGCGGTTAGGAATGACGGTAGCGGAGAAAATGGTTTTTCCTGCATTATCGAGAGTTTTTTCATAGTAAGCGCCTGGTGAGCGAACGAGCTGACTAACGATAACCCTTTCGGCGCCATTAATAATGAAAGTGCCTGTTTCCGTCATCACCGGGAAATCCCCCATAAACACCTCCTGCTCCTTGACATCGCCCTTGGCTTTGTTGAGGAGTTTGACTTTTACACGAACGGGGGCTGCGTAAGTACCATCGCGTCGCTTGCATTCGTCGATTGTGTATTTACATTCGCCGAAAGTGAAACCTTCAAAAAACAGCTCTAAATTGCCCGAAAAATCCGCGATGGGCGATATGTCGCGAAAAATTTCCGACAGACCTTCCTTTTTGAACCAATCGTAGGAGTTGCGCTGGATGTCAAGCAAATGGGGCATCTCCATGACTTCTTTGATTCTTGCGTAACTGTAGCGTGTCCGTTTGCCGACTTTAACGGGATGAAACATTAACGTCACTCCTCACTGAAAATAAATGCGCGGCGTAACCCGGAATTGCCAATGGACACGACGCGCATAGTTTCTCCATAATATTGTCAATCAGTAGCTTTGAATTATATAGCCGAATAATTTTTCTGTCAATAAAAATTTGCGCCGCGAAAATTTACGTCGACGACAAATTGAACGTGAATATTTGACTTGTCGCCGCGCATCGATATGTGGCGGCAGTTCTCGCTGAAAGATATATCGGGTCGTGTCGTATGCGGCGCGATTTACTTTTTTATAGCCGCGTGCTATAATTCCCCGCAAATTTATTTCTAACGTTTGAGAGGAGAGCTTTGATAGCTTATGGCAAAGAAAATGAAGACGATGGACGGCAATCAGGCGGCGGCGTATGTGTCTTACGCATTCACGGACGTCGCCGCGATTTACCCGATAACGCCGTCGTCGCCAATGGCTGAAGATGTCGACGTTATGGCGGCGCACGGCGTCAAAAACATTTTCGGGCAAAAGGTGCGGCTCGTCGAAATGCAATCGGAGGGCGGCGCGGCAGGCACAGTCCACGGCTCATTGCAGGCGGGCGCGCTCACGACGACTTACACGGCGTCGCAGGGCTTCTTGCTGATGATACCCAACCTGTACAAAATCGCGGGCGAACTTTTACCGGGCGTCTTCCACGTGTCGGCACGCGCATTGGCAACGTCGACGCTGTCAATCTTCGGCGACCACCAAGACGTTATGGCGGCGCGGCAAACGGGTTGCGCAATGTTCGCCGAATCGAGCGTGCAGGAAGTTATGGACTTGTCCGCCGTCGCACATCTTGCCGCAATTAAAGGGCGCATTCCGTTTATAAATTTCTTCGACGGATTCCGCACGTCGCACGAGATTCAAAAGATTGAGCTGATTGACTACGCCGACCTTGCAAAGCTGTTGGACTTCGACGCCGTCAACGCCTTCCGCCGCAATGCGCTCAATCCCGACCACCCGGTCATGCGCGGCACGGCGACGAATCCCGACGTGTACTTCCAAATTCGCGAAACCGTCAACAACAACTACGAACGTCTGCCCGACATCGTCGAAGAGATTATGGCGGACGTTGCGAAGGTCACGGGGCGCGAACATCACGTTTTCGACTATAGCGGAGCACCCGACGCCGAACGCGTCATTATCGCTATCGGTTCGGGCTGTCAGACGGCGGCTGAAGCGGCGGCTTACCTCAACGCGCGCGGCGAAAAAGTCGGCGTCGTCAGCGTGCACCTTTACCGCCCGTTCAGCGTCAAACACTTTCTCCGCGCAGTGCCCGCGACCGTCAAAAAAATCGCCGTCCTTGACCGCACGAAGGAAAGCGGTGCCGTCGGTGAGCCGTTGTATCTGGACGTGAAGTCTGCATTTTACGACGCGGACATCAAGCCCGTTATCGTCGGCGGACGTTTCGGACTCGGCGGCAAAGATACCACGCCCGATCAAATGTTGGCGGTCTTCGACGAGCTCAAGCAAGACGCTCCGCGCAACGGCTTCACAATCGGCATTGATGACGACGTGTCGCACAAATCGCTTGCCACCGCGCACCACGACGTTGACCTTACGCCCGAAGGCACGACCGCTTGCAAATTCTGGGGGCTCGGCTCCGACGGCACAGTCGGCGCGAACAAATCCGCCATTAAAATTATCGGCGACAACACCGACCTTTACGCGCAGGCTTACTTCGCTTACGACAGCAAAAAATCCGGCGGCATTACCATGAGCCATTTACGCTTCGGCAAGCTCCCGATAACGTCGCCGTATCTGATAACCAAGCCCGATTTCGTCAGCTGTTCGCAGAAAAGTTACGTGCACCATTACAACTTGATTGCGGGCATGAAACGCGGCGGGACTTTCCTGCTCAATACCGACTGGAGCGACGAAAAGCTCGGCAAGAAACTCAAGCCCGCAATGAAACGCTACATTGTCGACAACGACATTCAAGTTTACACCGTCAACGCCGTCAAGATTGCGGGTGAACTCGGTCTCGGCGGACGTTTCAACATGGTTATGCAGGCGGCGTTCTTCAAGCTCGCGAATATCATTCCGATTGACGAGGCTGTCAAATACCTCAAGGACGCCGTCGAAAAATCTTACGGCTCCAAAGGACAAAACGTCGTCGACATGAACTGCGGCGCAATTGACCAAGGAATTGCCGCCCTTCACAAAGTCGACATCAGCGCGTGGGATATCGACGATACCAGCATGAATCAGCAGACGCAACAGGTTGACCCGCCCGAATTTATAACCGACCTGCAAAACGTCATGAATCGGCAGGAAGGCGACGAACTGCCCGTGAGCAAATTTGTCGGGCTTGCGGACGGCACGTTCCCTGTCGGCGGCACGGCTTACGAAAAGCGCGGCACCGCAATTAAAGTTCCCGCGTGGGACAAATCCAAATGTATCGGCTGCAATCAATGTTCGTTCGTGTGCCCGCACGCCGCGATTCGCCCGATTTTGACGACGGCTGACGAACGTAAAAATGCGCCCGAAGGTTTTGAAAGTATCCCGTCGAAAATTTCGCGCGGCGCATACGATTTGACAATCGCCGTGTCGACGTATGACTGCCTCGGTTGCGGCAACTGTGCGCAGGTTTGTCCCAAGCAGGCGTTGAGCATGGTCAAGTTCGACGACGCCGCCAAAGCCCGTCAGAAAATTTTCGATTACGGCATGAAAGTTTCGCCCAAACTCAATCCGACGAAGAAGACGACCGTTATCGGCAGTCAATTCGAGCGTCCGTTGTTCGAGTTCAGCGGCGCATGCGCGGGCTGCGGCGAAACTCCCTACGCGAAACTTTTGACGCAACTTTTTGGCGACAGAATGATGATTGCCAACGCAACGGGCTGTTCGTCGATATGGGGTGCGTCGGCTCCCGCAATGCCCTACACAAAAAATCAATTCGGACGCGGTCCCGCATGGGGCAATTCGCTTTTCGAGGACAACGCCGAATACGGGCTGGGAATGTTTTTGGGCGTCAAGGCGATTCGCGAAGCTCTTGCCGACGACGCGACCAAAGCCCTTGAACTTTCAATCAGCGACGAACTTAAAGCCGCGCTCACCGATTGGCGCGACAATCTCAACGTCAGCGACGGCACTCGTGAACGCGCCGATAAGTTGACGGCACTGCTTGAGGCTCAACGCGGCGACGACGCCTTACTGAACAAAATCTACAACAACCGCGATTTTCTGGTTAAGCGTTCGCAATGGATTCTCGGCGGCGACGGCTGGGCTTACGATATCGGCTACGGCGGGCTCGACCACGTGCTTGCCAGCGGCGAAGATATAAACGTTTTCGTGTTCGATACGGAAGTTTACTCCAACACGGGCGGTCAGGCGTCCAAGGCGACTCCTGCGGCGGCGATTGCGCAATTCGCGGCGACAGGTAAGCGCACCAAGAAAAAAGATCTCGGCAAGATGGCGATGAGCTACGGTTATGTTTACGTCGCGCAAGTTTCAATGGGTGCCGACCAAAATCAGTTGCTCAAGGCGATAACGGAGGCTGAAGCTTATCCCGGACCGTCGCTGATTGTCGCGTATTCGCCCTGCATAAATCACGGTATCCGCAAGGGCATGGGCTCCAGTCAGCTTGAGGGCAAGCTCGCCGTTCAATGCGGCTACTGGGCGAATTGGCGTTACAATCCGCAACTTGTCGGCACGGGCAAAAATCCGTTCACGCTCGACAGCAAGGATCCCGACTTCAGCAAGTTCCAAGAATTTTTGATGGGCGAAGTCCGTTATTCGTCGCTCAAGCGCAACTTCCCCGACGCCGCGCAGGCACTGTTCGAGAAAACTCAACACGACGCCGAAGATCGCATTGCGGGCTACAAAATTTTAGCCGGAAAGTGAGCATACACCATGAAAAAAATCATCGTCATTCCCGGCGACGGTATCGGGCAGGAAATTACAGCCTCCGCCGTCACGGTGCTTAAGCAGGTCGACGCAAAATTTAACATCGGCTTGGAGTTTGAAACTCGCGACGCGGGCGGCACCTCCTACGAAAAATTCGGCACGCCGCTCACCGACGAAGCTCTTGACGCTTGCAAGCGGGCGGACGGCGTTTTATTCGGCGCGGTCGGCGGCAAAAAGTGGGACAGCTTGCCCGTACACCTGCGCCCCGAAAAAGCCATCTTCGGCTTGCGCAAAGGGCTCGGACTTTTCGCGAATCTGCGCCCGACGAAAGTTTATCCCGAACTGATTAATTCGTCGCCGCTCAAGCCCGAACTTGTCGGCGGCAGTGATTTGCTTATCGTGCGCGAATTGGTCGGCGGAATTTATTTCGGTCCGCGCTGTGAATCCGAAACTAAAGACGGAGTCGAACAGGCATGGGACACAGAAATTTATTCCGTGCCCGAAATCGAACGAATCACGCGACTTGCCTTCGAGACCGCCAAACTTCGGCGCGGCAAAGTTACTTCCGTCGACAAAGCGAACGTTCTGGCGGCAAGTCGTCTGTGGCGCAAAGTCGTCGTCGACGTGGCGAAGGACTTCCCCGACGTCGAGCTGAATCATCTTTACGTTGACAACGCCGCAATGCAACTCGTCTTGAATCCGAAGCAGTTTGATGTCATCGTCACGAACAATATTTTCGGCGACATTTTGAGCGACGAGGCGGCGGTTATCGGCGGGTCAATCGGGCTCATGCCCAGCGCGTCAATCGGCGAACTCACCAGCCTGTACGAGCCGATTCACGGTTCCGCGCCCGACATTGCCGGCAAAGGCATTGCAAATCCGATGGGCACGATTTTAAGCGCGGCAATGCTCCTGCGTTACAGCCTCAAAGCCGACGACGCCGCCAAAGCCATTGAACGCGCGATTGACAGGACGCTTGCCGACGGATACCGCACGGCGGACATTTTCACCGACGGCTTTAAACGCGTAGGCACCGACGAAGTCACCGACATAATCTGCAAAAATCTTTGAGCATAAAAAATTTTTGAGCGGCAGAAAAAATCTGTCGCTCCTTTTGTTTGCAGAGTTAATCGTCACGGACTGCGCATCGCCCGCCGCGAATTTTGGACCGCGCATGGACGCGCGGTCCCGTCGCCGCTGAAAACGTGATGTTTTCACAGGCGACACGTGCGGTTTCGGGTCGACGCAACGTTGCGGCAACTACGACCAACGCCCCTGCGAGGTGCCTTTTCTTTTGCTACTTTTCTTTGGGCAAGCAAAGAAAAGTAGATCCTACAAACTCAATCGAAGTTCAAACGTTTGGACGGCGCGACGCCACTAATCGCACAGCAAGACATATATCGCCGCCAGCGCGAAATACGGACCGTAAGCAAAGTAACTGCTACGGTCTTTTTGTTTGAGCAAAATCATCAGCACCGCCGCGAGTCCGCCGCTCACCGCGCCGAGCAATACGACGTGCAAAAGTTTTTGGTAACCGAGCCACAATCCCAACGCCGCGATTAATTTCACGTCGCCGCCGCCGAGTGCGCCTTTCGACAGGAACGCCAGCCCGAAAAAAATTCCGCCGCCGATTATCGCCGCCGTCAAATGTTCTTGGACGCTCAAGCCCGTTTGCCACACGAATGCCGCCCCCAACAGCGCGAGCGGTGCCGTCATTGCGTCGAAAAGCATGTACTGTTCAAAGTCCGTCACCGTCATCAACATGAGCAGGAATGTCGCCGTCAGTAGGAAAAGTTTTTCGGGCACGTCCGTCGCCGTGAGCACGACGCAATTCAGCACCGTGAGCGCGCAAAACAATATCGGGCGGCGAAACTTCGAGCGGCTTGCAATTTCGTCGGGGAATGTCAATTCTTTGCACGCGTCGTAAAGCTTATCAATCCACGCCGAGCCCGCAACCGTCGCTACCGCCGAAAGTATCGCGCTCCAAAAAATTTCGGCAAACATGTCGTCACCGCCGATTTACGATATGTCGCGCCGACGAATGAATTGCCGCAACGTCAGCGGACGTTTGAGCAGGTCGGAAATTCTGTCGCACCGTGAAATTTTTTCGCGCACTCTGCGGAAGGTCGGACTGCCCGTGATTCGCTCAAGCTCCCGCCGCTCAAATAAAATCAGTCGCTCAAGCGGAGGCAGTTGCGTTGAATTTCGGGCGAGCAGCGCGATTGAGCAATCGTCGTGCGTATTTTCCGCGACGACCGTTCGCAGGGCGTGTTGCAGTTGCGCCGTGAAGATATCGCCGTCGACGAGGCACGTGCGGTGCATCAGCCGCTTAATGGCGGGCGCGAGCGTGCGTTTGTGCTTGTTGTAAAGGCTTTGTTCGGTGCCGTCGCTCATGAGCACGAAGGCGCAAATTTTTTTTAAATCGCCCCTGAAAATTCGCATGTGCAAGGCGGCGTCGGCGGACGTGACGAAAACCGTTTCATTGCTGAATTCGCCGTTGTCGGGCGTCGTGGCGACCTTCAAGCCCGCGTCGCTCAAGTAACCGATAACGCCGTCGCCGAGATGTGCCAAGAAAAATTTTTCGTCGCTCACCGCCGCAAGCAGTAACGTCGCCGCCAAATCCTTGAGCTCACAGCCGCGCAGATTCGATTCAGCTTGCAGGGCACGTCGCACGACCGTCAACAACTCCTGCGTGACCGAGCGACCGTCTTCGCTGGCAACGATGTCGAAAAATTTTTCCGCGACGAATTCCGCCGCACAATCAACCACACGTTGCGCACCGTAATGGGACATTGCCGCCGAGCCCGCGCCGTCCGAAAGTGCAATGACATGCACGCCGCCGACCTCAAGCCGCGCCACGCAATCTTGACACGGCAAATCGCGCCGCATGTGCCCGCGACCTTGTACCGCGCAACAAACCGACTTCCACTGCATGAATCATCCCCTCCGACAAAATTCATTGCGCAAAAAAAATTACAGCTCGCCCCACGTCTTGATGCCGTCCAAATCCAGTTTGACGACATCGCCGGGCATTGACTGCGACGTTCGCGAAACACTTGCGCTGAGCCACTCGAAAAACTCCTTGAAGTTCATGCCTTTGAGCTTGAGCGGCGGGCGGCGCGGCGAAAATTTTTTCAGGCACTGCATATCGGCTTCGTCGCCGATACCGATTGGGAAAATCGTCAACTTGCGGTGACTTGCCAAATCGTTCGTGCGGGCAATGGCGCGATTGAGCTCTGACTCCGAGCCGTTGGGTTCGCCGTCCGTCATGAGCACAAGCCACGGCTGATAATAATCAACGCCCGCGTCTTTATATTCTTGCTTGCGCGCCTCCAGACAATCCAACGCCATATTAACCGCCTCGCCCATAGCGGTTTCGCCTTTCGCCTTCAAAGCGGAAATTTTTTGTTGGCGTTCTTCTTCTTGCCTATCCAAGTTGGCAAAGTCCATGATGAGTTCGGCATTGTCGCCAAAAGTCACGACACAAATTTCCGCCGCATAGCGTGCAACATCATCTTCAAGCAGGTTATCGTAGAAAAGATTAACGCCCTCAATCATCTCCTGCAACGCCGTAACGCCGCCTTTGACGATACGCCACCATTTTCCGTCGCGAAATTCACGGCGTCCGGTATCGTGAGTTTGACCGCCGACAATCCTGCCCATTGAACTGCTTACGTCCAAGCAAAGGCAAATGGGCACGCGCGGCGTCGGGTTAATCTCAAGGTCTTCTTTCCTCAAAAGGGCATTCATTATAATTCACTCCTTATCAATAGCCTTTGTTTTTTATCAACTTCCAAAATTGTTTTTCGGGTATATGCTGATGTGATTGACGTTTCGGATTATTCTTTAATTTCTCGCGGCATTCTTTACAACGTGTCGGTAAACTTAATCCGTTTTTCTCATAAAATTCCTTTTCACCAAATGTTATTACAAATTTTCGCCTGCAATCTTTACATTTACGCTTTTCACAAATAGTATTTATTTCTTCATAACATTCGCGGCATATTTTATAACGCTCAATCTTTCTAATGTATTTCTGATAGTTCGTGTAAATCATCTCGCAACCGCAACGTTCGCAGTGATATTTTTGCCCGTCATTGAGGCAAGTGCGGCAAATTCCTTGCTCTAAGCTTTCCTCATCATATTCTTTGCCGCAAAGTTTGCATTTGGCATAAGTTTTATTCTTGTCCTTCTTGAAGTGTGTCGGGAAAATCAGTAAGGCTTCTTCATCCTGCGCGGAAAACTTTCCGCTTTCAAGCAATGACAAATACTCTTCAAACAACTTGAGCCAATATCCCGCGTCGTAACGTTTTCTCTCTTCGTGATTAGTGCCGTCGTGGCGGAACGTTTGATAAAAAGCCTCTTTGATTCTGTACGTCAAATGACTCCAACAAAAACGCCACGGACCTTTAGGAACTTTACCAGTTTTAAGGTTGCGGAACGGGTAAGAAAAATCGCCGTTGATGATATTTTCCTTAATGCCAAGACCGTCTTGCATAGCGTAGGGCGGCTTGCCGGGGTGCATTATCATAAAAAGCAACGTCGCCACAGCAAAATTTTCGTTCCCAAAAGTCCGCAAGCCATATTCCTTTTTATTTTGCAACTCAGGCGCAGTAAAAAGCGGCATCCCAACAGGACAAATAAAACCTTCGACTTGATAGCTGTCCGTGTCGACGAAATAAATTTCCGTTGGTGAAACGACTAAAATATTATACGGATTTATATCACCTAGGATAACGTTGCGGTCGTGCAGATACTTGAGCTTTTGAAGAATCGTCACGCAAAGTTGAACCGTGTCGATTTTAGTCCAGTCAGGGAAATATTTTTTCAGCAACATGGGAATAAAAACGCTTAG
>JADEZP010000119.1 GCA_015206805.1 Quinella sp. 1Q7
TTCCCCAGAAGTCCCCCGGGATTCGTGCTCTTCTGGGTGTAACTGCACCCGTCAAGAAGTCGAAAGGCTGGACGCTTGACGGCACGACTGCCACATACAATAAAGCGTCGACGACGGCGGGTTACACGTTGTCAAGCAATAAAATCACGTACACGCCCGCGAAGTCGGCAAGTACTCTCGTTACCGTCAAAGGCGTTAAGTCAGTCAGCGGTCTCAAACTCAACGGCAAGGTCGTTATCGTATCGAAGTCGGCACTCGGCACAAGCAACGTCACAATCAGCAAAGGTTACAAGCTCAAGCTCGGCGCGGATGTTTCGGCACCCGTCAAGAAGTCGAAGGGCTGGACGCTTAACGGCACGACCGCCACATACAATAAAGCGTCGTCGACGGCGGGTTACACGTTGGCAAGCAATAAAATCACGTACACGCCCGCGAAGTCGGCAAGTACTCTCGTTACCGTCAAAGGCGTTAAGTCAGTCAGCGGTCTCAAGCTCAACGGCAAAGTCGTCACGGTGTCGAAAGCGTCACTCGGCACAAGCAACGTTACAATCAGCAAAGGTTACAAGCTCAAGTTCGGCTCGAATGTTACGGCTTCCGAAAGTTCGGCGGGCTGGACGCTTGACGGCACCACCGCAACTTACAAAGGCGGTTCGACGGCGGCAAGTTACACGTTGGCAAGCGACGGCAAATCAATCGCGTACACGGCGGCGCAAACAGGCACTTCGACTGCTTCGGCGACGATTAAAGGTGCCACGTCCGACAGCGGGTTTACGGTAAGCGGCAACACAATCACGGCGACGGCAAGTTCGTTGTCGGAAAAAATCACCGTCAGCAGCAACGATTACGGCTTCAGCTTCGGCACGGACTACACCGACGCGACAATCACGGGCACTGCCAAAAAAGACACAATCAGCGTCGCGGGCAGCTACATCACAGTCAACAGCGGCGACGGCAACGACAAAATCATCAGCACGGGCAGTAACGTTTTAATCAGCGCAAGCGGCGGTCGCAACCATATTTCCCTCGGCGCGAATTCGTCTGACCAAATCGTTCGGACGGGCGCGGGCGACGATACCATTTACAGCGGCGGCTCCTACAACACGATTGACGGCGGCAAAGGTAACGATATTCTTTACGGCGGCGACGGTAACGATACGTTCATTTACGCGGTCGGCGACGGCAACGATAAAATTTTCAGCTTCGGCGACGACGACATAATTCAGTTGGCAAAAGGCACCACGATTAAATCGGCGGCGGTTGTCGGCAACGATTACGTCTTCGCAATCGGCAGCGGAAAAATTACGGTCGTGGGCGGCGCAAGTAAAAGCATCCGAATTGTCGACGCCGACGGCAACGACATTTGGTCAGGCGAAACGCCCGAACCCGTCAACATTACAAACAGCGGCAAAAGAGTCGTGCTCACGGAAGACTTCACCGAAGACAGCTTCAACGTCACGACCGATAAACGCGTCCAAAACGTTGCCGCCAAAATCGCGACGATTGATGCGTCGGCTGTCGACCACGCACTTTCAATCACGGGCAACAAACTTGCAAACCATATCACGGGCACGGCTGAAGACGATTCAATCAGCGGCGCGGCGGGTGCCGATAAACTCTACGGCTCCGACGGCAACGACACGCTCAATGGCGGCGCGGGCAATGATTCGCTTTACGGCGGCGCGGGTGCGGATGTTTTCTACTACGCCAAGGGCGACGGCAACGATAAAATTTTCGACTACACAATCGACGACACGATTCGGCTTGCGGCGGGCACCAAGGTTAAATCTGCGACAACGAACGGCACCGATTATGTCTTCACAATCGGCAGCAACAAAGTTACGGTCGTCGGCGGCGCGAGCAAATTTATTCACGTCGTCGACGCTGACGGCAACGACAAATGGTATCCGAAAACTCCGCCCGCTCCCGTCAAAACTACGGGCAACAAGGTCACGCTGACGAAAGGTTTTATCGCCGACAGTTTCGATGCCAAAACCGACGCGGCGGCTTCCGTCGTGACGATTGACGCGTCGGCTGTCGACCACGCACTTTCAATCACGGGCAATAAGAATTCCAATCACATCACGGGCACTGCGGGCAACGATTCGCTCACGGGCGGCAAAGGCAACGATACGTTGTGGGGCGGCGACGGCGACGACAGCTTCATTTACAACAGCGGCGACGATAAAATCATCATTGCCGATTACGAAAGCGGCATCGATTCGATTGTCGCGCTAAATTTCACTGCCAAAGACGTTGCGCTCAAAACCGTTTCCAAGGGCAACGTCGTTTTCAGCGTCGGCAACGGTCAAATCGTCGTCAGCAATGCCGCAAGTCAGCGTGTCGAAGTCGTCGACGGCTCCGGAAACGTATTGGCTTATCGCAATCCCGGCTGAACTTTCGACGCGACAAAAAAAATTCTCCCGTCACAATCGGCGGGGGATTTTTTTCATATAAATTTAAGACGCCGCAAACTTGCACGCCGCTTTTGAAGTCGGGTATAATATAAAAAATTTTTCTGATTTTGCGGAAGGGGCTGACATCATGGCGTATATTTCAAACAATTTTAATACATTGGTTTCGGGTACAGCTGATGACGACGTCATCGAAAACATAGGCTGTAACAACGTCAGCATTAACGCCGGTGCGGGCAACGACTCAATCGTAAATTGGCGCGAATCCGTCACGGTCAACGGTGAAGGTGGAGACGATACCATTTTGAGCTACGGCGGAGTTTCGTCCAAAATTTACGGCGGAGACGGCGACGATTATATTCTCAACAGCGGCAACACCGGTACAAGTTTGTGGGGCACCGATTCGACATTAGACGGCGGCGAAGGTTCCGATTCAATCAGCAACTATGCGAGCAAAGTCACGATTTACGGCGCCGGCGGCAACGATACCATTTTGAGCTACGGCGGAGTTTCGTCCAAAATTTACGGCGGAGACGGCGACGATTATATTCTCAACGGCTTCAACAGTGGTACAAGTTTGTGGGGCACCGATTCGACACTTGACGGCGGCAAAGGTAACGACTCAATCCTAAACTGGGGCGACGACGTTTCAATCAGCGGCGGCGACGGTGTCGACACAATTTACAACGAAGGCGCGAACGTTAAGATTTACGGCGGCGCGGGCAACGACTCAATCGTAAATTGGCGCGAATCCGTCACGATTTACGGCGACGGAGGCAACGATACCATTAAAAGCTACGGCGGTCCTTACTCCAAAATTTACGGCGGCGACGGCGACGATTATATTCTCAACGGCTTCAACAGTGGTACAAGTTTGTGGAGCACCGATTCGACACTAGACGGCGGCAAAGGTAACGACTCAATCCTAAACTGGGGCGACGACGTTTCAATCAGCGGCGGCGCGGGTAACGATTCAATCGTCAACTACGCGGACAACGTGACGATTGCGGGCGGCGACGGCTCGGATTTATTCGTGCTTCATTACGACGACAGCGATCGCAGTAAAGATTTAATCACCGATTACAACGAAGACGACACAATCAAAATCGAAGACCGCGCCATATCCTCGATAACGAACGTCGGCAACAACGTCGTCTTTACGCTCGGCACAAGCTCGTTGACCGTCAAGAACGCTTCAAACAAAGTTATCACTTACATCGACGGCAACGGCATCAAAAAAACTTACGGGCAAAAATCTAAGCTCGTTACCTTGAGCAGCCGCGCAGATACTTACAGCAACTCCGTCGACGACGCGACAATCAGTGCTCTCGGCGGCAACGATAAAATTTCAAACAGCGGCTCGAAAGTCTCAATCAGCGGCGGCGCGGGTAAAGACAGCATTACAAACAGCGGCGCGAATGTGACGATACTCGGCGGCGCAGGTAACGACTCAATCAAAAACAGCGGCAAGAACGTTTTGTTCGCTTACGGCTCCGACGACGGCAACGATAAAATCAGCGGCTTTAACGCCACGTCAACATTGCAAATCGGCGGCGGCAAAGGCACTTACTCCAGTCAAACGAGCGGCTCAAATATCATCGTCACAGTCGGCAAGGGCAAAGTTACGTTGGTCGGCGCGGCGAAATTGTCGACGGTCAATATCGACGGCGTGGAGGCTGATTCGTGGGAATTCAGCGGCACGACTGCCACTCACAAAACCAAACCCGTTACCGTCAAAGGCGTCAAATCCGCCAAAGGTCTCAAGCTCAACGGCAAAGTCGTTACGGTCTCAAGCGCGTCACTGGGCACGAGCAACGTTACAATCAGCGGCACGGGCTACAAGCTCAAGCTCGACTCGGATGTCAAAGCTCCCGCGACGACTTCGGCGGGCTGGACGTTCAACAAATCAAAATCGACCGCCACTTACAAAAGTGCTTCGACGGCGGGTTACAAGTTGGCGAACAATAAAATCACATATTCGCCCGCGAAGTCGGCAAGTACTCTCGTCACCGTCAAAGGCGTTAAATCCGCCAAAGGTCTCCAACTCAACGGCAAAGTCGTCACGGTCTCAAGCGCGTCACTGGGCACGAGCAACGTTACAATCATCGGCACGGGCTACAAGCTCAAGCTCGGTTCGGATGTTACGACCTCCTCGACGACTTCGGCAGGCTGGACGTTCAACAAATCAAAATCGACCGCCACTTACAGCAGCGCGGCGGCGGCAAGTTACACCCTCGCCAAAAATTCCAAGAAAATCACTTACACTGCGCCGAAGGCAAGCGATTCGACCACTTCGGCGACGATTAAAGGTGCCACGTCCGACAGTGGTTTGAAAATCAGCGGCAACACAATCACGGCGGCGGCAAGTTCGTTGTCGGAAAAAATCACCGTCAGCAGCAACGATTACGGCTTCAGCTTCGGTACAGACTACACCAAAGCGACAATCAGCGGCACGGCTTATGACGACACAATCAGCGTCGCGGGCAACTACATCACGCTCAAAAGCGGCGACGGTAACGACAAAATTATCAGCACGGGCAAGCACGTTTCAATCAGCGCAAGCGGCGGTCGCAACCATATTTCCCTCGGCGCGAATTCGTCGGACCAAATCGTTCGGACGGGCGACGGCGACGATACAATTTACAGCAACGGCTCCTACAACACAATCAGCGGCGGCAAAGGCAACGATATTCTTTACGGCGGCACGGGCAACGATACGTTCATTTACAAATCGGGCGACGGCAACGACACAATCTATAACTACACCGCCGAAGACGTTATCCGACTCGCGGCGAACACCTCGATAAGTTCGGCGGGGATAAGCGGCAACAATTGTATCTTCAAGATTGGCAACGGCAGAATTACGCTCATTGACGCGGCGGACAAATCGATTCACGTCGTCAAAGCCAACGGAGATGATACTTGGTATAGCGAACAAAAATCCGCTCCCCTTGTGCTTTCAAAGAGCAACAAGAAAGTTACGCTCACGGACGGCTTCATTGACGACAGCTTCAGTGTCACGAACTATGGCGGATTTTCAAAAACCCTCGCCGCAAAAATTGCAACGATTGATGCGTCGGCGGTCAATCATGCCCTGTCAATCACGGGCAACAAAAATGCCAATTACGTCACGGGCAGCACACAAGATGACGAAATCGACGGCGGCGCAGGTGCCGACAAGATTTACGGCAACGCAGGCAACGATACTCTCTATGGCAACACGGGCAACGACCTGCTCGACGGAGGCAACGGCAACGATTCGCTAAGCGGCGGCAAAGGCAACGATAAACTTTACGGCTCCGACGGCAACGACTCACTTTG
The DNA here is from genome assembly GCA_015206805.1 of Quinella sp. 1Q7. Taxonomy (GTDB): domain Bacteria; phylum Bacillota; class Negativicutes; order Selenomonadales; family Selenomonadaceae; genus Quinella. The sequence continues at coordinate 5,733 of JADEZP010000119.1, forward strand.
GGGCGGCGCAGGCTCCGATACCCTTTGGGGCGGCGTCGGCAACGATACGTTCATTTACAAGAAGGGCGACGAAACAATCATCATTGCCGATTACGAAAACGGCGTTGACTCGATAATCGCGCTTGATGTTCGCAGTGTGGAACTCAAAACCGTTTCCAAAACCGGCAATGCCACATTCAACGTCGGCAACGGTCAAATCGTCGTCAACATTCCTGCGAACAAACATGTTGAAATATTAGACGGCTCCGGCAACAGATTATTTGGTCGCACGCTCGGCTGAACATTCGACACGACAAAAAAATTTCTCCCGTCACAATCGGCGGGAGATTTTTTTAATTCGGCTCAAAGGTGCTTACCTTGCGCAAGTCCCCGAATCATGTATAATAAATCAAAAAATTTTTGCCAACAGGAGAGTCGATAATATGCAGCTCAAAAAAATTTTCGGACGGGTGATTGTCGCCGCAAGCTTGATTGTCGCGCTGACGGTCGGCGGCACTGCGGAGGCTGTCGATTATTACAGCGCGATTTATCAGACCGTCAACCGCTACAACGGCAACGAGGTCGAATGCGACTGGATAACGCGCGCGATTCTTTACGCTTCCAGCGAATACCAAGTCGATCCGATTCTGATAACGGCGATTATGGAGGCGGAAAGCAACTTCAACTTCCACGCGGTGAGTCCCGTCGGCGCGGTCGGACTTATGCAGTTGATGCCGTCCACTGCCGCAAGTTTGGGCGTCAATCCGCACAATCCGCTTGAAAACATCATCGGCGGCACGATTTACATACGCAATCAAATCGGGCGTTTCAAGGATTGGGGCGCGTATTCCGTCACGGACGCCGTCGCAGCCTACAACGCAGGTCCCGGCGCGGTCGAAAAGCACGGCGGCGTTCCCAACTACGCGGAGACTGTCCAATACGTCATCAACGTCGCACGAAACTACAAAAATCTTTTGTCGCTGATTCAGCCATAAAAAAATCCCGACAGCGTCGGGAAGTGTTTACGGCTCGATTAGTTCTTGCAACGTCTTGAATAAATGTTCGGGCTCGACGGGCTTTGACAGGTGAGCATTCATGCCCGCTTGCAGTGAGCGTTGAACATCCTCGTCGAAGGCGTTGGCGGTCATTGCGATTATCGGAACTTTTTTTGCGTCGGCGCGATTGAGTGCGCGGATTGATTCAGTCGCTTTGAGCCCGTCCATTATCGGCATACGAATATCCATCAATACCGCGTCGAAGTAGCCTTCGGGCGATTGCGCGAACGCGTTGACGGCGTCTTGACCGTTCGGAGCGTGCTCGACAACCATTCCGCGCATTGACAAAACCATCATCATTATTTCGGCGTTGACGGGCATATCTTCCGCCATCAAAATTCGTCGACCTTCCAGCTCGGCAAGTCGCTTCTGCGGCTCGTTGAGCGTTTTTTGTTCCAGTGCCTGATGAAATTCGTTGACGACCGTCGACGCGAACAGCGGCTTCGCCATGAATCTGTCGACGCCAGCCGCCATTGCCTCCTCGATAACGTCGTCCCAGCTGTATGACGTTAGGATTATGATTGCAGATTCGTTGCCGATTATGTCGCGGACTTGCCGCGTGACTTCGATGCCGTTTTCGTCGGGCATACGCAAATCAATCAGCAGGA
>JADEZP010000120.1 GCA_015206805.1 Quinella sp. 1Q7
CCTGCATCGGCACAATCGTAAAGCGCGAATTCGACGCGTAAGCAAACTCAATCAACTTTTTGCAAACGTCGTCGGGACGGCGCACGTCAGCACCAATCAGCGCGGCAATCGTCGCCTTGCTGTCGTTGTCAACGTCTTCCATAAACCAGCCGACCGTCGTATTGTTGTCGTGCGTTCCGGTGTATGTGATTGAGTTTTCGGGCGGGACAAAGCCCATGCGCCCGTATTCGTTGAAGTGCAACTCGAAGTGCAAAACCTTCATGCCGGGGAAGCCGCAATCTTCGCGCAGGGCGTCGACGGCGTCAGTGATTATGCCCAAATCCTCCGCGACAATCTGCGCGTCGCCAATCTCCTTGCGAATCTCGTTGAAAAATTTCACGCCGGGACCTTTGAGCCATTCGCCGTGAATTGCGGTTTTCGCGTCGCCGTCAATCGACCAATACGACTCGAAGGCGCGGAAATGGTCGACGCGCACAATGTCAACAAGCTCGTAAATCCGCTTGAAACGCAACTTCCACCACTTGTAATGCGTCGCCGCCATCTCCGACCAATCGTATTGCGGATTGCCCCAAAGTTGACCCGTCGCGCTGAAATAATCGGGCGGAACTCCCGCAACCTTTTTGGGACGACCGTCCTTGTTGAGCATGAATTCCTGCTGATTCGCCCAAACGTCCGCGCTGTCGGCAGAAACGAATATCGGCATGTCGCCCATAATCTGAATCCCGCGTTCAAGGGCGTATTTGTGGAGTTTGTCCCATTGCTGCTCGAAGATGAACTGCTCGAACTCCACGAACAAAATTTCGTCGGCAAGCTCCTTGCGCCACGCGGTGAGAACTTTTTTGTCGCGCTGCTTAATCTGAACGTCCCACTCAATCCAATACGAATCGCCGTTTTTCTGCTTGATGGCGGCGAACAGCGCGTAATCCTCCAGCCAATATTTTTGTGCCGCGCAGAATTTTTTAAAGTCCTCGGCAAGCGCGGAATCCGTCTTGAGCCGCGATTTGAAGGTCTCGAAAGCTTTAAGCAATGCCGCGTCCTTGAGCTTGGCAACGGTCTCAAACTCGACGTGCTTATTTTTGGCAAGCTTTGCGGGAACTTTGACGTCCGCCGCGTCAAGCAGTCCGTCGTCAATCAGCGCGTCGATTGAAATTAACAGCGGGTTGCCCGCGAATGCCGACGGCGATTGATACGGCGAATAACCGTAGCCGACGGGATTGAGCGGCAGAATTTGCCAAATTGACTGCCCAGCCGATTTAAGGTAGTCGACGAACTCGAACGCCTCTTTGCCGATGTCGCCGATGCCGTATTTCGACGGCAGGCTTGTCGGGTGCAACAGAATTCCTGCGCGGCGGTCGTAGTTTTGTTGTTGCGGGACGTGGTGGAGCAAAACGCCCTCCAACGCCTCAAGCTTGAAGGTGACGCGTCCGCGTGCGACGGGATATTTTTTCTTGGGATTGTCCTCGTCGAAGGCGTCGACGAACGCACCGTTGGCAAAGTCGCTCACGTCGAAGGAAACTTCCTTGCCGCGATTGCGTGAACGATTGAACGCGACAAGATAAATGTCGTTCGCCGCCTCGTGCCCGAAAACGTCGTGACCGTTGCGAATGACGCGGGCATAAGCGACGATGTCACCTTTCGACGGCAGGGGCAAAAGTTCGCCCGTTTGCAGGGCAAGTTTGTCGTTGCGGAGCTTGATGAATTTCTTGTACGTCGCAAGCAAATCTTGGTCGCCGCCGCCCCACGGATACGGTCTGCGATTCGTCGGGTCCTTGAAGCCCTGCATGCCGATTTCGTCGCCGTAATAAATGCACGGCACGCCGGGATACGTCATCTGCCACAAAGCCGCCATCTTCAGCCGCGCCTTGCCGAGTTTTTCAGCCGCCTCATCAAGCCGGAATTTCGATTGCTCATATGCGGGCATTTGGTCATAATACGGAGCCTCGCCGAAAATCGTGACGGGACGCATTATGTCGTGGCTGGCGATTAAATTCATCATCGCGTAGAAATTTTCTTTCGGGTAATTTTCGCGCAAACTCTCCATGCGCCGCATGCAAAGTTCGCCGTCAATCGCGCCAAGTATGAAGTCGAAAATATGCGCGCGCAACGGATAATTCATTGCCGAATCCATTTCGTAGCCGCACAGATATTGCCGCTGGACGCCGTAAGCGATTTTGTTCGACGCGTCCTCCCAGACCTCGCCAATCATGACGGCATCGGGATTAATTTTCTTGAGCTCGGCAAAAAACAGTCGGCTGAACTCCGCGGGCAACTCGTCGATAACGTCAAGCCGCCAACCGCTAATGCCTTCGCGCATCCAGTGCTTAAGGACGCTGTCTTTGTCGCGAATGATGAAGTCCATGTAACTCGGCGTCGTTTCGCGGACGTTGGGCAACGTGTGAAAATTCCACCAGCTGTCGTAATCGGTCGGGTAGTTGCGGAAGTCGTACCATTCGTAATACGGCGAATCCTTCGATTGGAACGCGCCGACGGTGTCATACTTGCCTTTGCGGTTGAAATATTTGCTGTTGGAGCCCGTGTGGCTGAAGACGCCGTCAATGATGATTCGGATGCCCTTTTCGCGCGCCGTGTCAATCAGGTGCTTGAAGTCGTCGTTCGTGCCGAGTATCGGGTCAATCTTGTGATAGTCGCCCGTGTCGTAATGATGGTTGCTCTCCGACTCGAAAACGGGGTTGAAGTAAATCGCGCTTATGCCCAGTTCCTTGAGGTAGTCAAGTTTCTTTTCGACGCCGCGCAGGTTGCCGCCGAAGAAATCATACGCGACAATTTCGCGCGAATCCACATCCTTAAAATAAACGGGGTCGTCGCTCCAGCACGCGTGATAAACCGCGCCTTCCTTCGGGACAATTTCGTTGCCGTCGCGATAAAATCTGTCGGGGAAGATTTGATACATTACGGCGTGCTTGAACCAATCGGGAGTCTTCGCGCCCTTTTGATAGACCGTGATTTGAAACGCGGGCGGTTGATGGTCGTACAGTTCACCGACGCCGCCGAGCAGTTCGGGATTGTTGCCGTAGTAGTAAGTTCTGCCGCCCGTGACGATTATAAAATAGTACCACAGCAAGCCGCCGCGTTCGGGCATTTTGACGGCGAGCGAGTAAAATTTTTCGTCGGACTTGTCGTCGCGTGTGTTAAGCGTGGACCATTTTTCGCCCGTGCCTTCAACCCACGTGTGCAACAAGACTTGCTTAATGACGCCGGCGGTTTTGATACGTATGCCGAGCCGCACGGTTGAGCCCGCCTCCGCCGCGCCGACAGTCGAGCGGTAGTAAATGTTCTGCGAATTGTGCAAAACGTCTTTCTTGTCAATCATATCATCAGCTCCTTTGCAGGGAGTAGGGACGCGAAGTTGAGGCGCGCATGGACGCGCGCCCTGCGGTCGCCGCCGTTAGAAAACGTGACGTTTTCGTAGGCGGCGCGGCTTTCTTTGCCTACTTTCTTTCGCCGCCGAAAGAAAGTAGGTTCATCAATACAAATTGAATTACACGTTCCGATAAGCGCAACCCGTCGTCACACGCCCTGTTAATTTAAACGCCGAATGATTTTTGCGGGCGAGCCGGCGACGACGACATTGGCGGGGACAGAGCGCGTGACGACCGAACATGCGCCGATGATTGAGTTTTCGCCGACAGTGACGCCGGGCAAAATCGTCGCGCCCGCGCCAATCCAAACGTTGCGCTCAATGTGTATCGGCTTGCACGTGACAATCTGCCTGTCGTAAAAATCGTGCCCGTTGCTTAGCAGTGAAACGTTCGCGCTCAAAATCACGTCGTCGCCAATCGTAATGCCGCCCGCGCTCAAGCAAAGCAGATTGAACATAATCGACACGCACTTGCCGATTTTTACGCGGTTTGCAAGATTGACCTGCAACGGCGGCAGAATCCACGAGCCTTCGCCCATGTCGGGGAACAGCTCACGAATCAGCGCGTCACATTCGGGCGTGCGCGGCAGGGTGTGATTTATGCGGAAGCAAAGTTGCGTTGAGCGCACAGCCTCCGCCGAACGTGCGGCGTCGCGAATTCGCGGATCAATTCGGAATTCAGTCATTGAGTGTCTCCCGCGTCAAAGTTTGATTTTAACGCCGAACGCCGCCAACATTTCCTGATAGTTGCTCATGTCGATGAACTGTTCCCAACGCGCCGCGCGACGATAATCTGTCAGCAGTTGTTGCGTGAAGTTCATGCAGTTTTTGTGAATTTTCGCGACGACGGGATACGGCAACACGAGGATTTGCGGCAGATTGTTGAGCATCATCATAATTTCCGAGAAAGTCATCTTCGTATGATGCGTGCGGTTTATGGCGAGCAAAGCCAGCTCCTCCAATTGAGTGCCGCGCTTATCGTTCGGGAAATTGCGGCGCAAAATTCCCGCCAAGTTGCGGCACGTAAGGAACGTTTCCAGCTTGCCGACGAAAAATTTTTCGGGCGTATCTTTGCGGGCGGCGGGCGACAAAATTTTTTCCAGCGTCGGATAATATTGCTCGTGGTTGAAACCTTTCGGCGGCGTGAAATTTGCCTTGCGCATGTCGCGATAGGTCAAGATGTCGTCGTCGAATTCGTCGTTGCGGTCATTGCGCTCAAAAGATTCGGACTTTGCAAGTTGCGCGACGTATTCGGGAGTGTCGACGCCCGCGCGCCCGTGAGCGATTTTTGCGCGATATTCTTCCTTCGACTTCGTTAGGTAGTGATTGACGACGATTTTATCGGTGAGCACGGGACGATTGCCCCAATGCGTGACGCGACCTCCGCTTGAGTTGACGGCAAATTTCCCGTCGAAGTAGTAAGCGTAATGCGGATTGACGATGTGGCGGACGTAGCGCGGATTGACGATTGACTTGACATGAACATTGCCAATCGGGAAGGAATTCGCGTCCTTAGGCAACACGTACCAATCGGAAGGCGCACGACGCGTAAACCGCTCAAGCACGCCGCGTGAAAGGTCAGCTTTTTCCTGCCCGTTGGAGCCGAAAACTTGCCAGTTAATCGCCAAGCCTGCCGCGTTCGGAGTGGCGGACAAAATTTCGTCGACGACCTCAACAATGCCTTTCGCGGACTTCGGGAAGATGAATTCGTCCAAGTCGATGAACGCAAGATAGCGGCAGACGAACTTGAAACGGCGGATTGCGTCATTGTAAGCGGGCATTTGCACCAGCGCGCCCGGCGACGGGAAGTAGTCGACAATCTGCGCGGCGATATACGGTTGCAGAATTTTTTTGACGATTTCGGGACGAGGATTGTCGTTGTCGTACAGGTAAAAATGATCGACGCCCGCCGCCAAATGATAATCGAGCCATTCTTTGAGATACGGCTCATCGTGTTTCATGACGGCAACGACCGCCAAATCATGCAGGAACAAATTCTTGTCCACCATAAAAAATCACCTCAAAAATATTTTATCAGCTGTAGCAGCTTTTGCACTTGCAAAGTTTCGGAACGTCCTTGCCAATCTAAAATGTTCTTTTGAGCTTTGCGGAAGGACGGAATCAGCGTGTCTTGAGTGAATTGCTTGAGCTTGCGGCAGATTGGGAACGGTCGCGCCAAAATTTCCGGCAACGCCCGCAGGAATTGATAAACTTCCGCGTGAGTCAAGTCGGCTTTGACGAGCGTTTGATATATCCAAGCGATTGCGAGTTCTTCCGCCGAGCGCGTGCCGATTTTTATGTCGAGACCTTCAGCCAAAGCGCGGCACGTCAGAAAAGTTTCGAGCTTGCCCGCCAAAAATTCGGTCGGAGCCTCAAGCGGCGAACATTGCGTAAGCGTGTCGAGCAAAGTTTTTTCTACGCGGCGGAGTTTGTCGGCGTCAGCTTCAAGCGAAAAATTTTCTTCACAGGCGGCACGATAACTCAAGATGCCGTCGTCGAAGACCTCGTTGCGGTCGCAGTATTGAAGGATTCCCGACTTATCATTGTTGAGCGATGAAAACGCGCTCAAGCGATTGATTTTGGCTTGACACTCCTCAAGCGACTTGATGACATAGTGATTGACAACGATTTTATCTGCGGCGATTGGAAAATTTCCCGCGTAGAAATTTTCGACGCCGTCGGAGCTTATCGACTTCAAGTCGCCGAAATAAACCGCGTAATGCGGACCGGAAAAATAATCGACGCAACGCGGATTCACGACGGATTTTACGTAGATGTTGCCCAAATCGTTTTCGTCTTCGGCGGTGAAAATCCAATCGGACGGCGCGCGGCGCGTGAAGCGTTCCAATACGCCGCGTGAGTAGTCGGCGACTTCGTGACCGTTGGAGCCGAAAATTTGCCAATTAATCACGAGCCCCGCCGCATTTTCATCACGGGACAAAATTTCGTCGGCGACCTCGACAATGCTTTGATTGGTTTTCGGGAAGATGAATTCGTCCAAATCAATGAACGCCATGTATCTGCACATGAAGCGGAATTTCTCAAGCGCATCGTCGTAAGCGGGCATTTGCATTGTCCTGCCGGGCAAATCGATCAGCGTGACCAGATTCGCCGCGACATACGGCGCGAGCACCTGCGCGTAGTTGTCGGAACTGTCGTTGTTGTAAAGGTAGAAATGTTCCGCGCCCGCCAGCAAGTGATAATCGAGCCACTCGGCAAGATACGGTGCCTCGTTCTTGAAAATTGCCGTGACCGCCAAATCATACGGGAATAAATTTTTGTCGACCACCGAATCACCTCGAAATTATTTTATCAGCCGTGAAAGTTTTTGCGCGAAATTGTCGGTGCCTCGTCCTCGAAAATTTTACGCGACGCTTGCACGCTGTCCACGCGAAGGATAATTCCCTATGTTTGCCGTCAAACCTTTCAGCCGCGATAAAAAATTTTTTTGCTTGATTCTGAATTCGGCTTGCGCTATAGTTAACTGCAAGTTTCAAAAAAATTTCACGCGACAAGGAGTTACACATGAGAAAATTTTTTTTTACTGTGCTGATGATTTTGTTGACGTCGTGCACTTTCGGTTGCGGGCAAGAATCGACTGCGACGGACGTAAATCAAATTCCGAAAGAAATTGCGACGGGTACGCAGTCCGTCAATCCCGCCGAGTCCGAATCGGAGCCTGCACCCGTGCCGCAAGCTCAAGCCGGCAAAGATTATATCCTTGCGGCGGACGATTTGTCCAACCTGCAACTTGACGACCCGACTTTGCCCGTTTACGACAAATACACGCTGTGGGAGCGACAGGAAAAAAATTTGCCGATTGCCCTGCCGTAACTTGAGCCTTACGAGGCGGAGTCGACGGTTTATCTTACGTTCGACGACGGTCCCGACGACAAGGTCACGCCGCAAATTTTGGATATTCTCAAAGCCGAGGGCGTCAAGGCGACTTTTTACGTCTGCGGCAACATGGTCGACGCC
>JADEZP010000121.1 GCA_015206805.1 Quinella sp. 1Q7
TGCAAAACGTTGAATCAATTTGAACGAGCAAATATTTATTCGTGGCAAAATTCAAAACTCGTAAGATTTTTTCAAAAAGACCGACTCGAATCCATTGGCGGAATTTGTGATAAACACTGTTCCAATTACCAAAGCAAGTAGGCAAGTCTCGCCAACGCGCTCCGCTTTTGAGAAGCCACAATATAGCGTTGAAGACGATACGAGGATTGAGCGGCGGACGTCCTCTTCTTTTTCTTGTCGGAAAGAAAAATTCTATCTTCTTCCACTGACTGTCTGTTAGGTGATAAAATAAGTTTGACATAAGCATTCCTCGACTTTCAAACTTATTTTATCAGAGAATTGCTTATGTTTTTTTGTTTGTTCGATTTTGCCAACACACCCGCAAGCGTGACGAATTCGCGGGCAAAGCGTTCGTCGTATTGTTGCCCGATACAGGCGACCGCTACCTGTCGACCGCGCTGTTCGCCGACTAATGTAGTTGACGTATTCGCGCGTGCGGAGGGCGTGCTTGTCGGCATATCGGCGGGCGCGGCACTTTCGGCGGCTGTCGAACTTTGCAAGCGTGACGAATTCGCGGGCAAAACGTTCGTTGTGCTGTTGCCCGATACAGGCGACCGCTACCTGTCGACCGCGTTGTTTGTAACGTTGATTCAAGTTTGTATATGTGAACTACTTTTTCTTTGCTTGTCCAAAGAAAAAGTAGCAAAAAGAAAGACCGCCGCCTACGAAAACGTCACGTTTTCTAACGGCGGCGACGCAGGACCGCGCGTCCATGCGCGGTCCTTAAATTTTTCGACTGACCCATAACAAAAAACCGTCCGAGAAAATTTTTCGGGCGGTTAAATTTTTTTTATGTCGCGTGATTCAATCGTCGTTGATGATTTTGCATTGGCAGTTCGCCATAACGTCCAAGGCTTTGCGGTGAGCTTCGGGCGTCGAGCCTGCGCAACAGGCGGCGTCGATTTGCACGCGCTGTTCGGGATAAAACGCCTTAATCAACAGCGCGTTCGATATGACGCAAATGTCGGTGCACACGCCCGCGAATTCGACGACCTCATACGGCTTGATGAGCGACGGCAGACGCGTTGAACCGAAAGATTTTTTCTCGACGACGGCTTTGGCACGCTGTGTAAATTTTTGCAGTTCGGGGACAATCTGCCAGCCGTCAGATTTTTTGATACAGTGCGGCACGGGCAAATTCCGACCTTCCTGCGTGTCAAGGTAGTTGTCGGCGTGAGTGTCCTGCGTGAAAATCAAATCGACGGCACCTTCAGCGACGATGGCGTCCAATTTTTTCAGCAGGCGCGGCAACATTGCTTGAGCCTCTTTCGTGCCGAGCGGTCCCGTAACGAAATCTTTTTGCATGTCGATGATAATTAATGCTTTTGCCATTTAAATCCCTCCAAGTTTCAATCCGACTGCGCACGCCGTCAAACTTGCCGCCACGCTGACGACGACGTTCATTATTGCGGCGAAGAGCTGACCGTTGTGAATCAGCGCGATTGTTTCGGCGGAAAACGTGGAAAACGTCGTGAAGCCGCCCAAAAATCCGACAGCGACGAACAATCTGACGGACTCCGCGCCGCCGTGCACGCGTCCCGCCAAAATTCCGACGACCAATCCCATCAACAGACTGCCGAAAAAATTTGCGGCGAATGTTCCGAGCGGGAAGTTGCCGAGTTTGCCCGCGAGTGCCGTCGTCAATAAAAATCGACACGTCGCGCCCAATCCTCCGCCCGCGAATACGAGCAACAGTTTCGTCATCGAATCGCTCCTTTGAACCCTGCGCGGGGCTTGCGCGGGAATTTGTCGCGCTGTATAATTCGGCGAAAAAATTTTTCAGCGAGGTGTTTCGGATATGTGCAAGGAATGCGGTTGCGGCGAAGGCGGCGGCAATACCCGCCTGCAGTTCACCGCCAAGGGCTACACACCCGACAGCGCGTCTGCCGTCGAAAAAAATTTGCTCGGATTGCCGGGCGTGCTTTACGTTCATATTCACGCGCACGACGGCGAAACTACAATCGACTACAATCCCGCCAAAACAAAGCTCAAGGAAATTTTGAGCGTCTTCGACAATCACGGCGTCGAGGCGGATATTTGAAGCTCCGCCCGCCACGAATGCAAAAGCTCCGTTCGCATGGACGGGGCTTTTAATTTATTTGGCGGTAATTTTCGCGGCAATGCGCTTGAGCAAGTCCAAGTCCTCTTCGTCCAAGGCGGGCGCGTTATCTTTGGCAAGCGTGGCGTTGATTTTGACGAGCTCCGCAAGTTTGTCGTTGAGCCCGTCGACCGACGCAAGCAGTTTGCTCAAATCGGTATCGTAAGCGTGACTTTGCAGACCGTGCCCGACAATTTGCAACAGCTCCAAAACGGTGCGCAGGTTCGCGCGATTCGTCTCCTCAATCGACGCGATTTTGCGCAGTTCTTCAGTGGCGGCGTCGAAGCTTTCGTGTTCCTGCATGGCGACGAAAAATTTTTCCAGTTCGGCATTGAGCGCGGAAGAATTTTCGTCGAGCACGGCGACAGTCGAACGAATTGCCTCGGAACTTTCGGCAAGGCGCGTCAAGTTGTCAAGCCCGTTGAGTCGCGTGGCAAGCAGTTGCATATTTTCCTGCACGAGCTGCGCGGCGTCGTTTAGGGAATTCATTGCCGTGACGGTCGGCGCGGACGTTTCGGCGATTTTGTTGCGGAGCTGTTGGAATTGGACTTCCACGCGCTGATGATCTTCCTCGACAGCTTGAGCCGCCTTCATGAGCCCGCGCCGCAATAAGACTGCCGCGACGAGTGCGCACATCACGCCGACTGCCCAGCCCATCGAGCCGTCGAGCTTGAGGAATGCGCCCAAACTCACCGTCACGAAAAAAATTGCGCCCGCGTAAAAATTTTCGCTTCCGTTCATTGCAAAGCCTCCGCTAAAAAAATTCGCCGCGATTTTAACACCAATGCCGCCGCGTGACAACTGCCGCAGTCGTCGCGCCGCCCGTAACGTTTCTGTAGCGTGTGTTGACGGACGCTATGCCGTTCCAAGCGTTGAACTTCAATTTAATGTTTAGTATCTACTTTCTTTGCTTGCCCAAAGAAAGTAGCAAAGAAAGGGCACCTCGCAGGGGCGTTGGTAGTAATTGTTCCGACGTTACAGCTACCCGAAACCGCACGTGTCGCCTGTGAAAACATCACGTTTTCAGCGGCGACGGAACCGCGCGTCCATGCACGGTCCAAATTACGCGGCGTCGGTGCGCCTGCCGTAACCGTCAACGTTTATCGAGCCGCTTTGCAAGTGTGTTGCCCGCGAATTGCACCAGCTGAACCAAAATTATCAGCACGACGACTGTTGCCAACATAACTTCGGGGCGGAAACGCTGATAACCGTAACGGATTGCCAAGTCGCCGAGTCCGCCGCCGCCGATTGCGCCCGCCATTGCCGATTCGCCGACCAATGCGATTATTACCGTCGTCAACTGCGACACAATCCCCGGCATTGCCTCCGGTAGCAAAACGCGGCTGATTATTTGAAACGGTGTCGCGCCCATTGACTGCGCCGCCTCGACCAAACCTGCGGGAACTTCCTTCAGCGACGTTTCGACCTGCCGACCGATGAACGGTATCGACGCGATTACAAGCGGGACGATTGCCGCCGTCGTGCCGATTGCCGAGCCGACCAAAAATCTTGTCAGCGGGATAATTGCGACCATCAATATTATGAACGGCACCGAGCGCACCGCGTTGACGATTGAGCCGACCGTTTGATTGAGCACGACGTTTTCCAAAATTTGTCCGCGAGCCGTCGTGTGGAGCAGAACTCCCAGCGGAACGCCGATTGCCGACGCGATGACCATGCTCACGACGACCATATAAACCGTTTCGCCCAGTGCTTTACTCAACAGCGGCAACACTTCTGTGAACATAACCGATCACCTCCACGCGCACATCTTGTCCGCCGAGAAAATTCAGCGCGGCGTCAATTGCCGAATCGTCGCCGCTCAAGCCGATAATAAATCGTCCGAAGGGCACGCCGTGAATTTCGTCGAGGTTGCCGAAAAGCATTGTGCATTCCACGCCGCGACATGTGCGAATCATTTTGGCAAGGACGGGGTCGTCCGCTCTGTCGCCGAGGAAAATCAATCGCAGCAATAAAAAACTTCCCGGCGTCCTGTCCTGCGAAATTTCATTGCCGCGGAAGGCGGCGGGCAGTTCGTTCGACAGTAGCACGCTGATAAATTCTTTCGTGATGGCGTGTTTGGGATTGGTGAACACGTCGAGCACCGAGCCGCGCTCCGCAATGACGCCGTCGCTTATGACGGCAACTTTGTCGCACAGCTCCTTGATGACTTGCATTTCGTGCGTTATGACGACGACGGTCAGCGACAAATTTTTATTGATGACGTGAATCAGGTCGAGGATTGATTTCGTCGTCTGCGGGTCAAGGGCTGAAGTTGCTTCGTCGCACAGCAAAACTTTCGGATTGCTTGCAAGGGCGCGTGCAATGCCGACGCGTTGTTTTTGCCCGCCGCTAAGTTGTGACGGATACTGTTGAGCTTTATCGCTAAGCCCGACGAGTTCGAGCAACGGCGATACTTTTTTTTTGATGGTTGCCGCGTCGACGCCCGACAACTTCAGCGGAAAGGCGATGTTGTCGTAAACGGTCGCCGAGCTCAACAGGTTGAAGTGTTGGAAAATCATTCCGATTGACTTGCGGGCTTCGCGAAGTTCCGTTTCGTTGAGTTTGGTCATATCGCGCCCGTCGACGATGACTTTGCCTGCCGTGGGGCGTTCAAGCATGTTGATACAGCGCACGAGCGTTGACTTACCCGCGCCGCTCAAGCCGATTATGCCGTAAATTTCTCCGCGTGCAATTTCAAGGTCAATGCCTTTGAGCGCGTGAACTTTGCCCGACGGACTGTCGTAAATTTTTTCAATGCCGATGAGTTTAATCAACGGTGATGCCTCACTTCTTCAGATAATGATACAGCGCGCCGTAAAGATTGGCGTCGTTTTGATATTTGCAGGCGACGACTTGCGGGCGCGGCAGGAACGGCGGAGCTTTTTCGCACAGCTCGTCAAGCTTATCATGCACGGCGTCGATAAAACTTTGCCGCTCACTGATTCCGCCGCCGAGTGCAAAACGTTCTGGGTCGAAGAGCATTTGCAGGTTGAAAATCTTCACAGCCACGCCGTGCGCATATCGATACAGCGCGTCGAGCATGTCGTCATCATTTTCGTCAATGAGGTCGAAAACCATTTCGCCCGTGACTTTTTCGGGCGGCAAGCCCAACGCCTTTGCGCAAAGTTTTTTCAGGGCAACCGCGCTGATGTCGTTGGCGTAAAGATTTTTGTCGTTCATGACGGACGTAATGTTTTTGAGCGTGTAGGAGACTTCGCCCGCGCAGAAATGTGCCCCGCGATAAATTTCCCGATTGTGCACGAACGCGCCGCCGACAGCCGTCCCGAAGACCAGCACGAACGCATCCTTAACGTCGGTGAGCACGCCGCTTTTTACTTCGGCAAGTGCCGCACAATTCGCGTCGTTCTCCACGGTCACGGGCACGCCGCACATCGCCTTGAGCTCTGCGGCAATGTTGCAACCGTTGTTGAACTTCAACGCACCGCTTGAAATGCAAATGCCCGCGTCGGTATCAATCAGCCCGGGCATAGACAGCGCGATACCTTCCGCGTCGTCGTATGCGTTGAAAATGTCCGCGAGCTTCTCCATGAAATCTTCGTGATTCGTTTTGGGCGTGTCGACTTTGTCCTTTACGGTGATTTTAAATGAACGCGTGCCGACCATCACGCCGTACTTTATGAACGTGCCGCCAACGTCAATCGCCAAAATTTTTTTCATCATGCAACCTCCCGCAAAAAAATTTTCGCCTCAACGATAAGTCAAGGCGAAAGGCTTTGTCAATATTTTTGAAAAATTTTTTGTCGGCGACGGATTTGTCGTCAACTTGTCCGCCTGAAAAGTCTCTGATATAATGTCGCCAATGCTACGACTTCCGTCAAACAAAGCTAACGGTTGTCGTAACATTGCGGTGAGCACCATCCGGATGCAACGTCACGTTGCCCGTCGCGGCAATCTACTTCTGCAAACGTCGGCGCAAGTAGCAGAACGTTAATCTTGATGCCCCGGGCTAATCGGATTAACCAACCGGTTACGGCAAAACGAAGCCCCGCGCAGTTCGCTAAGCTGTGCGGGGTTTTTCGCTTGTGTTAATAATGACTACTGTCCTTACATGGTGTTTACTATGTCCTTACGTCGAAAAGAACGTTCCGCACAAAGTTCACGTCGACAATCGCTTGAACAGCCGCGTCGCAAGGTAAAGCATTCCGCCCGCATACGCCGCCAAAATCATCATCGACGTTACGTTGAAGCCTTCGCGCAGTAACAGGCTCGTGTGAGTCAGCGGCAACAGCTCAATCACGAATCGAACGATTGAAGGCAACTCCGCCGTCGAAAAGAACGTTCCGCACAAAAAACTCATCGGCAACAACAGGTACGTGTTCACTTGCGCAAGCTCCTCGTAAGTTTGCACCTTCAACGCCGCGCAGAAACATACGCACGCGAAAATCATTGAGTTCAACACGACGACCGTCAGAAAATTTATCGGCGCGTCGAAAACGTTCAAGCTTGCTCCGAACAGTGCGGCGACGATTAAAATCAGCGCGGTGGAGATTAGCGCGCGAACGACTGCCGAAAAAATTTTCCCGATAACGAACGCCGTCGGCTCAATCGGCGCGCTCAAATATTCTTCCAAACTTTTGTGATAGACGCGCTCGGCGTGCAAGCCCGTAACGCTCATGTAACTGACGTTCATTGTGTTGAGCGCGATAATTCCCGGCACGAGGAAATCAAGATAGCTGCCCGACGCGACGTTGATGTTGCGCCCCAAGCCCCAGCCGAAGGCGACAAGATACATTACGGGCGTCACCAATCGCGACAGGATAAATTTTTTCAGCCGCCGCCGCAGAACAATCCAATCGCGCCACATAATCGTTGCAATGTCTTGAAACAGCGTCATGATGTCTTCAGTCGCTCCAGACGTTCAAGCTCCCGTTTGTGCCGTTCCAGCGCGTAACCGATGCGAATATGTTCCTCCTCGTCGAAGGTCGGATTTTCGTAGGCGGCGGAAATTTTTTCAAGTCGCGCCCGCACCTCGGCAAGCTCGTCGTCCAAAATGAATTTGTCGCCCAGTGCAAACCCGTACACCGCCAAAATTTGCTCGCGTGTCGTGCGATAGTAAGAGTCTTCGCCCGAAAGTTCGCCCAACGATTTTGCAAGCTCCAAAACGATTTCAAGCGGCGGGCGACCCGCATTAATCGCGTCGGTGAGTTTGAC
>JADEZP010000036.1 GCA_015206805.1 Quinella sp. 1Q7
TCTGTTGATTTTGGATGCAAAGCAGTTTTGACAAAGTATTTTTAGGCTATAAGGCAATAATATAATCCGCTGAATACTTGCCGTATTCAGCGGATTTTTTGTTGTTTTAGAGTCAAAAAGACAAAGTCAAAACCTACCCTTCGTTATCGCACCTCGCCTAAGAAGTGCAGGTTTTAGTTTTACTTACGCTTTGATATACTTAATCATTTCAAGCGCTGCGTTAACGTCGCCGTCAACTGTAAGCTTGCCTGTTGAAAAAGCATTTACAGGGTCAAGCTTGCCGCCGATAAGCTTCATAAAGTTTGTTGGATTGATTGTGATGATAGCGTTTCTGTCATAATACTCATAAGGCTCAACGTTTACCTTGCCATCTTTAATTTCTATATAAAAGATGCCATTAACTGTCTTGCCTTCGATATTAATCTGAAAAGCCCTTACACCCTGAACATCAGAAACATCAATATCGCAAAACTTATCTCTTGCAGCTTCAACAATTGCTTCATAGGTCATTGCTGCCATTGTTTTCTACCTCCTTAATAAATTTTAGTTATTTTAATTTATATTTCAAATATTTTAATTTATAATTATTTTAAAGATATATTCCACATTATTATTTCTACAATCAAAATTACATCTACTCAAAATGTTATGGTCTAGGTGAGAGTTAGGCCACCATTAGAGTATGAATTAAGTCATACAAACTAAATGGGGATAAGAGTAAGAGATAATCAGATCATTCTTTAAAATAATGAAGCATATAAATTTGAAAAGGTATTTGATGTAAATTCAACATAAGATTAAATATTTGAACATAATATACCAGTTATAAATCAATTTTTAAATGGATATTCAGTATCTATACTTGCTTATGGAATGACATCTAGCGGAAAAACTTATACATTACAACGATCTGATGGTTTAATACCACATATATTAAATTATTTATTTGTCTAGATATAAAATGAACCAGATACAATAGTAGAAATGTAATATCTTTAACTTTATAATGAATAATTATTAGATTTGTTAGATATGAAATTAAATAATAGAAAGTAAATAGAAATCAAATAAGATAATATTAGTAGTGATGTTGCAAGAATATATACAACTAATACTAAAATAATATAAGTTCGTAATTATAAAGATGCTCTTAATATATTTTTGAATGGAAAGAAAAATACGGAAACAGAATTATGTATCAACTTCGGACACTCGGCGCAAGTTGCGATTGGGAGCGCGAACGTTTCACAATGGACGCGGGTTGCTCAAAAGCCGTTCGTAAAGTTTTCGTCACGCTGTACAACGAAGGCTTGATTTATCGCGGCAAACGCATTACGAATTGGTGTCCGAAGTGCAACACCGCGCTAAGCGACATTGAGGTTGAGCACGAGACGGAGCAAGGTCATCTGTGGCACCTGCGCTATCCGTTCGCAGACGGCACTGGCTACGTTGAAGTTGCGACGACGCGTCCCGAAACGATGCTCGGAGATACGGGCGTTGCAGTTCATCCCGACGACGACCGCTACAAAAATCTTGTCGGCAAGACGGTAATTTTGCCGCTGGTCAATCGCGAAATTCCGCTGTTCGCCGACAGCTACGTCGATAAAAATTTCGGCACGGGCGCAGTCAAAGTTACACCCGCTCACGACCCGAACGATTTTGAAATGGGACTTCGCCACAATCTTGCGCAAGTCAAAGTCATCAACAACGACGGCACAATGGCGGACGGTCTCGGCAAATACAGCGGGCTTGACCGCTACGAATGCCGCAAACTCATTGTCGCGGATTTGGAGGCGGCGGGCGTTCTCTCAAGCGTCGAAAATCACGAACACGCCGTCGGACACTGTCAACGTTGCCACACGACGATTGAGCCGCTCATAAGCGTGCAATGGTTTGTCAAAATGGAAAGTCTCGCCGCGCCCGCGATTGAGGCTGTCAAAAGCGGCGCGCTGAAATTTGTCCCCGAACGTTTCACGAAAATTTACATCAACTGGCTTGAAAACATTCGCGACTGGTGCATAAGTCGGCAACTGTGGTGGGGACATCAAATCCCCGCGTGGTATTGCGACGATTGCGGCGAAACGACGGTTTCCGAAGTCGACGTGACGGAGTGCCCGCATTGTCACGGCAAAAATTTGCGGCGCGACGAAGACGTTTTGGACACGTGGTTTTCAAGTGCGTTGTGGCCGTTCAGCACGATGGGTTGGCCCGACGAAACTCCCGAACTCAAAAAATTTTACCCGACAAGCGTCCTCGTCACGGGCTACGATATAATTTTCTTCTGGGTGTCGCGCATGGTGATGATGGGCTTGAAATTCCGCGGCGAAGTGCCCTTCCGCAAAGTTTTCATTCACGGACTTGTGCGCGACGAACAGGGACGTAAGATGTCGAAGTCTTTGGGCAA
Organism: Quinella sp. 1Q7; assembly: GCA_015206805.1. GTDB lineage: Bacteria > Bacillota > Negativicutes > Selenomonadales > Selenomonadaceae > Quinella. Next base: position 2,405 of record JADEZP010000036.1, read on the forward strand.
CGGCGTCGACCCCGTCGAAGTCATCGAAAAGTACGGCGCGGACAGTTTGCGATTTATGCTCGTCACGGGCAACACTCCCGGCAACGACTTGCGCTTTTATTGGTCACGCGTCGAATCCGCCCGCAACTTCGCCAACAAAATTTGGAACGCGTCGCGCTTCCTGCTGATGAATCTTGAGGAAACTCCCTTGCCCCTGACCCCTGAAACCTTATCCCTTGAACTTGCCGACCGCTGGATTATTCAACGGCTGGCTTATCGGATTGACAACGTCACGGACAATTTGGAACGTTTTGAGCTCGGTGAGGCGGCGCGGCAACTGTACGAGTTCATTTGGTTTGAATTCTGCGACTACTACATTGAGCTGACTAAGGCTCGGCTTTACGGCTCCGACGCGCGGGTTAAGGCGACGGCACTTTTCGTGCTGGCAAAGGTGCTGGAAACGGCGTTGCGACTGTTGCACCCGTTCATGCCGTTTTTGACGGAAACAATCCGCCAAAAGCTTCCGCACGTCGAAGGCTCCATAATGCTTGCGCCATATCCGACACGCGCCGAACTCAACGGCTTAATCTTCGCGGAGGACGGCGACCTTCATCAGACGGCGAATTTTATCCTGAACGTCGTCAAGACCGTGCGCAATCTCAAATCCGAATTGGGTATCGATTCGCGCAAGAAATCTGCCGTCGTTGTTAAGGTGACGCGCGACGATTTTGCCGACGTGCTGAAGTCTCACGCCCGCTACGTCACGGAACTTGCCGCCGCCGACCCGATAACTTTTGCCGACGAAAAGCCCGCGCAGGCAATGAGCGCGGTCATTGACGGCGCGGAAGTTTATTTGCCGCTCGCGGGACTTGTCGACACGGACAAGGAAATCGCCCGCCTTACCAAGGAGCTGGAAAAATTTCGGACGGTCGCGGCGTCGACTGCCGGCAAACTCAAAAACGAACGTTTCGTGAGCAAAGCACCTGCCGCCGTCGTGCAAGCCGAACGCGATAAACTTGCCGCCGCCGAAGAAAAAATTTCGTCGCTCGAACAGCGCATTGCGCAGTTGCAGTCGTTATGAGCACTTACGACGCCGCGCTTGAGTGGCTGAATTATTTGTGTGTCTTCGGCGTGAAAGAGGGTCTCGAACGCATCAAAGCCCTTGCCGCCGCGCTTGATGAGCCGCAAAATTTTTATCGGACGATTCACGTCGCGGGCACCAACGGCAAAGGTTCCGTGTGCGCCATGCTCGCCGAAATGCTCAAGGCGTCGGGATTGCGCGTCGGATTGTTTACGTCGCCGCACTTGGAGAGCTACTGCGAACGGATTCGCGTCGACGGTCAAAATATTTCGGAGGACGACTTCGCCGCGACGCTTGCCCGCGTCAAAGCCTGCAACGTTCACTGCACGCATTTTGAGGCGTTGACTGCCGCCGCCTTCGATTATTTCCGCGCACAAGCCGTTGATGTTGCCGTCGTTGAAGTCGGTTTGGGCGGCACGCTCGATTCGACGAACATAATCACGCCCGAATTGTCAATCATTACGAACGTCGCGCTCGACCACGAAAATATTCTGGGCGATTTGGACAACATTGCCCGCAACAAAGCCGGTATCATCAAGCGGGGCATTCCGACGGTTACGGGCGCGACGGGTCGTCCGCTGGAAATTATCAGACGCATTGCCCGCGACATGAGCTCGCCGCTGTATGAAGTCGCGTCGCCCGCAAATGTCTCCGTCAATCTGCGCGGCACCTACCAAAAGTTCAATGCGGCTGTCGCGATAAAGTCGGCGGAAGTTCTCGGCTTGAGCGCGTCGGCGATTGAAACGGGTCTTGCTCGCGTGACATGGGCGGGACGTTTTGAGGTCGTGCAAACTGCGGCGGGCGTCGTCGTGATTGACGGGGCTCACAATCCGCACGGTGCGACGGCTCTGCGCAAAAGTCTTGACGAAAATTTTCCGCACGGTCAACGGGTGTGGCTGTTCGGTGCACTGCGCGACAAAGACTTTCCCGCGATGATTGATATACTTTTCCGCGCGGGGGACTTCGTTATCGTCACGCCGCCCGCCTCCGAACGCGCCGCCTCAACCGAAATGCTTTGCGCCCGCCTTCGCGAACGGGGCATTGCCTGCGCGGCTGTCGAAGACAATTTCGCGGCGGTCAACCGACTGATGAACACTGTCGCCGACGTGAAAATTATCGCGGGCTCACTGTATCTGATTGGCGCGGTGCGAAAGTTCGTTACGGCTTGAAGCGCGGCGATTGCTTACGGTGCTGACTCGGACGCGCCAACTGTTCTGCCGCTTTCAAAGCGACTGCGGGCTCACTGTATCTGATTGGCGCGGTCAAAAAGTTCGTTTGGAGTTGGACGCATTGAAGATTGATTATATTGCGGCGGTGCAACGGCTGACTTTGTTGGACGATGTGTTTATGACAGCCGTTTTCGAGAACGACACCGAGTTGACCGCGTTTACCTTGAAAATTATTTTGAACTTGGATTTGACGGTTACGAGCGTCCGAGTTCAGGACAATCTTGCCAATTTGAAAGGTCGCGGCGTGCGACTGGACATCCACGCCGTTTCTGCGGACGGCAAGCATTTCGACATCGAAATACAGCGGCAGGATAAGGGCGCGGGCGCAAAGCGTGCCCGTTACAACAGTAGCCTGCTTGACGCGAACAATCTTTTGCCCGGCGAAAATTTCGACGCCCTGCCCGAAACGTACATCATATTCATTACGGAACGCGACGTTCTCAAACTGGGCGAGCCGATTTATTTCATTGAGCGCACCATTGTCGGCAAGAACGAACTTTTCAACGACGGCGCGCACATCGTCTACGTCAACAACTCCATTCAAGACGATACGCCGCTCGGCATGTTGATGCACGATTTTTCTTGCGCCGACCCCGACGAAATGTTTTACCGCATCTTCGCCGACAAAACCGCGCCTTACAAAAAAGATCGCGAGAAGGTGATTAAATTGGCGGGAGTAGTTGAAGAACTTAATGAACTTGTGCGTCGCGAGACCACGGAGCGTGTTACTCTCAAAAAGGCATTTGAATTCGCAGAAAAATTAATCGTACTTGGCAAGATGACTCTTGAAGAAATTTCCGTTGCCTGTGAGTTGCCGCTTGAAAAAGTTCGGGAGCTTGCGGCGAACATTTCCGCCCAACCTAAGGAGTCGAATTAAATTGGCGGGAGTAGTTGAAGAACTTAACGAACTTGTGCGACAAGATACCACTATCAGTAACATGATTAACATGGCTAAAAAATTATTAGTCGACGGCGGAATGTCGATTGAAAAAATATCGTCGCTTTGTGAGTTGCCGCTTGAAAAAGTTCGGGAACTTGCGGCGAACATTTCCGCTCAACCGAAGGAGTCGAATTAAATTCGCGGCGGCAATTCGTGAGTCGGCACCGTCAGAAGCAGTATCATTAATTTGGAACGAGGAGTTTGAATTTGGACAGAATCAGCGTCTTGGCAAGACGACAGCGAATCAAAAACCTTGAGCAGTGGACGATTTATGCCATCTTGGTCGAGGCGTTTTTTCTTGCGCTCTCACCGACGGTCGCGGCAACGGCGGTCGTGTTCGGCATGATAACGTGGTTCCTGCGCAGTCGTATCGATTCGCACTACAAAATTCGGAGCCTGCCGTTTGATGTGCCCGTCACGATTTTTTTGCTGATTGGCGCGGCAAGCGTATTCCTGTCGTCGGCGCGAAGTCTGGAGCTGATTTACAATTACTGTTCGCTCGTCGGCATGTACGGCTTGACGTATTTCCTAGTCGGGCAAACTTGTCGCACGCCCGCGCAGATAAAACAGGTCGCGCAAGCTTTGGGCGCGTCGGCAATTTTGGTCGTGCTGTGCGGATTTTTTCAGTTCGCGTTCGGCGTGGACGTGGCGGACGTAAAATGGACGGATCCCGAAGCGTTCCCCGAATTGCGCAAAAGAATTTTCTCGACGCTTGAAAATCCGAACGTGCTGGCGGGCTATCTGGACGTGTTCATTTGCTTGACGTTGGGTTTGCTCACGAAGGTTGAGCGTCGCTCGCAAAAGCTCGTCCTAATCGTGGCAGTTGTAATGCTTGCCGCGTGCCTGACAATGACGTACTCGCGCGGCGCGTTCTTGGCAATGGCGGTTGTCATCTCGGTTTACGGCGTGCTGAAAGATTGGCGCGTGCTGATTTTGTTCGCGACGGTGACGGTTTTAATCGCCTGCAACGATCCGACCTTCGTCGACAGAATCACGTCGGCGTTTACAATGGGCGACACCTCCGAAGGCGTGCGCGTCGGCATTTGGGTCAGTACAATCGCAATGATTACCGACCACCCGTTCGCGGGCATCGGCTGGGGCGCGTATCAATTCGTCTACCCGCAATACAATTACTACGTCGCCGACGCCGACATCATCATCTACCACGCGCACAATCTGTATCTGAATTACGCGGCGGAAATTGGGATTGTCGGCGCACTGGCGTTTTTCTGGTATTTTTTCGGGACAATGTTTATGGCGTTCGGTGCAGGTGAACTCGGCGCGGCGGACAGCACATTTCTGGAGCGCGTCGAAAAATTTTTCGCAGGCAGTCCGTTCACGCGCTATCTTGCCGAACTCACGCGGACGGTCAACAAAAGGCTTGCCGCCTTCGCGGAGGCACTGATTAATCTGTTCGGCAAAAGGCAACCTGTGGCTCGCAAGCTCAAAAAATTTCAACGCCCGCAGTCGGATCTTGTGCACCACGACGAACTTAGATTCGGCGGTAAACGGCGCAAACATCCCGACGACGACGCTGAAGTTGCCGCAGTCGACAGCGTGCCCGTCGCCGGCGAAAAAGTTTCGGCAAAAATCATTCGGCTCAATCCCGACGACGTTGACGACGCTCCCGACGATACGGACTCCGCGATTGACTTCAGCGGCGTTACGAAACTCGACGACCAAAAATTTCTTGACGGGCTCAAGCTCGGAATCGGGCTGGCGTTCCTGTCAATGGCACTCAACGGCTTCACGGACGATTTGCTGTTCAACATACCAAGCTCAATGCTCATGTGGATGCTCGGCGCATTGGGCGCGGCGTTAAATTCAATTAGGAATGAGGAATTAGTAATGAGGAATTGATTCAACGTCACCATTCCTAATTCATAATTTCTAATTAACCAAAAGGAGGCGTGCAGATTTGAAGAAAGGCATTTCACAGGCGACGATTGACAGACTGCCGTTGTACTTTAGGACGTTGCAACTGGCGGCGGACGAGCAACTGCAGATTATTTCGTCGGACGAATTGGGTCGCAGACTCGACATTACGCCCGAACAGATTCGCAAAGATTTGGCGACGTTCGGGCAATTCGGACGCAAAGGCATTGGTTACGACGTGCACGAGCTCAAGGAGAACATCGGCAAAATTTTGGGCTTGCCGAATCGTTGGCGGCTGGCGATTGTCGGCGTCGGACATTTGGGCGGCGCACTTGCCAATTACGTAAATTTTTCGTCGCTGGGATTTTCGGTCGTGGCACTGCTCGACAAAAACAAGTCACTCGTCGGCACACGGGTCAACGGTCTCACGGTCAACGACGCGTCCAAAATGAAACGTGTCGTCGCGGCGAACGAAGTCGACATCGGCGTCATCACGGTGCCTGCGGACGAGGCTCAAGGCGTTGCGGACGCGTTGATTGCGGCGGGCGTGAAGGGCATTTGGAATTTCGCGCCGACAAAGCTCAACGTGCCGTCGACAATCCCGCTGGTCAACGAGGACTTGTCAATCGGCTTGAGCACGCTAAGTTACCACATGTCGCAGGAATGATTTGGAGGTTTGCATATGATGACGGTTTTGATGGTTTTGGACGCGATAATTTCAATCGCGCTGATTGCGGTGATTTTGGGTCAAGAGGCGAAGTCGGGCGGCATGGGCGGCATGGACGGCGGCTCGGACGCGGTTTTTTCCGGCAAGGCTCGCGGCATGGACGCACTGCTTGCGCGGCTGACGGTCATACTCGGCGTAATGTTCGCGATAATCACGCTGATAATCGCCAAGCTTAGCATGTGACGGAGGCGATTCGTTTTGATTGACGGTGCAGAATCATTTTACCTTGCGGGCGGCTCAAGCGGCGTGTTGCTGATTCACGGCTTCACGGGCTTGCCCGCCGAATTGCTTTTGCTCGGCGAACATCTCAACCGCGCGGGCTTTACGGTGCATTGTCCGCGACTTGCGGGGCACGGAACGAGCGAACGCGACCTTATGCGCACGACACGCGACGACTGGTTTAATTCCGTGCTTGACGGGCTGGCAATTCTGCGCGGCACATGCGAAAAAATTTTCGTCGTCGGACACTCAATGGGCGGACTGCTCACGATTAAGCTTGCCGCCGCCCGCAACGTCGCAGGAATTGTCACGCTTGCCGCACCGATTTTCATCGACGACGGCTTAGGGTTGCGCAACCTGCCGCCGCGCGAATTTTGCTCCGACGCATGCATTGTTCAGCCGCGCAGGAAATTGCACAACGTTCCGCCCGCCGCCAACAACGTCTACGAACGGACGCCGCTAATCAGCGTCCATGAACTCGTTGCACTGATTGACGACGTGAAAAAAATTTTGCCGACCGTCAACGCTCCGATACTCATCATGCACGGCGAAGACGACCATACCGCCCGGCCGCGCAGTGCACGCTACATAATGGACAACGTCGGCTCGAAGGTTAAGCGCGTCGTCACGGTGCCGAATTGCGGACATCTCCTGCCGCTTGCCGAGGAACGCGACTTTGTCTTCGACGTGGTGACAGATTTTTTGCGGAGGTGATTCAAATGGCGACGGAAATTTTCCGCGAAAGTTACGACGACTACGAAATTATCGGAGGTGAGAAATTTATGGCACCGAGCGCAGACTTGTGGCATAACACCGTTGTAATTAATTTAATCTCAACCATCGGCGTTTATGCGAAAGAACGTCAGCTGGGATTTGTCTTTTCGGATAGTCTTGACGTGCATTTTCCCGACGGAAATCTTTTCAAACCGGACTTTGCGTTTATCAGCGCGGCGAACAGCAAAATCGTCATTGACAACAAACACAGCACGATTCACGGCGTGCCCGACATGGTTGCCGAAATTTTTTCGCGCTCCACAATGAAACGCGACATCAGCGTCAAAAAGGACATTTACGAACGCAACGGCGTCAAGGAATATTGGATGATTGATCCGTGGCGCGAAAGTATTTCGGTGTATCTCCTGCGCGACGGCAAGTTTGAACTCGACGAAATTTATTTTAACTACACCGACGCCGAACTCAACGATTTGACTGACGCGGAACGTGCGGCAGTCAAGTTTGAGGTGCCCGTAAATGTTTTGGACGGCTTCACGGTCAAAATCAAAAATATTTTCGGCTGGTGGTTGGAATAGCGAGGAGGCGATTTGATGGCTGACAGCGGAGACGATTACTGCTTCGCGTGCGGAGAAAAAAATCCGATTGGTTTACGTTTGAAATTCGACTTCGAAGGCGACAGGCTCACCGCGCAGAAAACTTTGCCGCGCGAATTCGAGGGCTACGCGGGCGCGGCTCACGGCGGCATTGTCGCGACGATGCTTGATGAATCGATGTGCAAATTTATCGACGCAAAATATCACGAATCGGCAGTGACGGGGCGGCTTGAGATTCGTTACAAGTTCCCGACGCCGATTGCCCAACCGCTGAAAATTTCGGCGTGGCAAGAATCACAGCGGCGCAATATCATCACAATGCACGCGACAATTCAAACGGCGGACGGCGTCATCACTGCGGAGGCGGCGGCGAAATTCGCGGTCGTGGCGTTATCATGAGGCGCGAACATCTTATCGGCAAGTTGAGCGTCAATCGGCGCGGATTCGGATTCGTCGCGCCCGAAGACGGCGGCACGGACGTTTTCATTGCGGCGGGGAATATGTTCGGCGCACTCAACGGAGACCGCGTCAAAGTGCTCGTCACGGACAAATTTCGCGGGCGCAGTGAAGGTCGCGTCGTCGAAGTCCTTGACCGCGCAAATAAAATCGTCGTCGGCACGTTGCGCAAAGCCAATCATAAAATTTTCGTGACGCCCGACGATACGCGCATTGAAAAAATTTTACTGCCGAAGTTCCGCCAAAAGGTCGCGGCGGGCACAAAGGTCGTCGTCGAAATTTTTGCGTGGAGCCCCCTGCGCGGACGCGTCGTCGAAATTCTCGGCAAGGAGGATTCGCCCGGCGTGGACGTGTTGAGCGTTTTACGTGCTCACGGCGTCGCGGAAGACTTTCCGCCCGATGTTCATGCGGAGGCGTCGCGAATTGAGCTTGAGCCCGACGCTGACGAAATTGCCCGCCGAATCGACCGCCGCAATCTGAAAGTCGTCACGATTGACGGCGCGGACGCAAAAGACTTGGACGACGGAGTTTTCGCCGAGGAACGTGACGGCGGATTTTTTTTGGGCGTTTACATTGCCGACGTCAGCTTTTATGTGCGAACTCATACTGCGCTTGACGGGGAGGCTTTCGAGCGCGGCACGAGCATTTACCCCGTCGATCGCGTCGTGCCGATGTTGCCCCGCGAATTGTCCAACGGCATTTGCAGTCTCAATGCGGGCGTCGACCGCTTGGCAATGGCGTGCGAAATGATTTTGGACGCGGCGGGCAACGTCACCGACTACAAAATTTTTCCGACGGCAATTCACGTGCACAGGCGGCTTACTTATGCGCAGGTCGATAAATTTTTGGCGGGCGACGCTGAACTTTCCGACTGCGCCGACAACTTGAACACGCTGCGGAAAATCCGTGAGCTGCGCAAAAAAATTCGCGGCGGACGCGGCTCAATCGACTTCGACCTGCCCGAAATGAAAGTGCTCCTCGACGCGGCGGGCAAGCCGATTGAAATTGTCAAGCGCGTGCAAAGTGTCGCCGAATCAATCATCGAAGAGTGCATGCTCCTTGCGAATGAGACCGTCGCCGAACACACGTTGCGCCGAAAAATTCCGTGCCTGTACCGCGTGCACGAGCTGCCGTCGCCCGAAAAAGTTTTGGCGTTCAATCAGCTGTTGGCGCACTTCAGCTTGCATGTCGCCACGTCGAACGGTCGGGAGCTTGAGCCGCGTGACTTCCAAAAAATTTTGTCGCACGTCAAGGGATTGCCCGCCGAACGCGTCATAACGAGCTTTGCACTGCGCACGATGCAACAGGCGCGTTACGCGGCGGAATGTTTGGGACATTTCGGCTTGGCGGCGAAATTTTACACGCACTTCACGTCGCCGATACGCCGTTACCCCGATTTGATTGTGCACCGAATGTTGCGGGCAAGTTGGGAGTCTCCGCAGAAGTTGCCGACGCTTGCGAAGGGCTTGGACGAAATTGCGCGACACTCCTCCGAACGTGAGCGGCGTGCCGTCGACATTGAGCGCGAAACTACCGACATGAAGGCGGTCGAGTTCATGGCGCAATTCGTCGGCAAAAAATTCGACGGCGTGATTGACGGCGTGACGAGCTTCGGATTTTTCGTGGAGCTTGATAACGGCGTCAACGGGCTTGTTCGTGCGGCTGAACTTCGCGACGATTATTACACGTTCGTGGAGCGCGAGCTTGCTTTAATCGGTCAAGCGACGGGCAAAACTTTCCGTATCGGCGACGGCGTCCGCGTCAAGCTTATCGGCGCGAACGTTCAACTGCGGCAACTGGACTTCGAGCTTGTGAGCGGCGTCCCCGACAAAGATTTAATCGCGCAGATATAAAAAAATCCCCGTCACGTCGGCGGGGAATTTTTTTGTGTTTTGGCGGGCGGAATGATACAATCGCTTTAGGAGTTGATGACATGGACACGGCACGAAAACTTTTGGACGACGGCAAGCCCCGCGAGGCACTTGACCGATTGAAACGGCTTTTGCCGACCGTCGACGCCGATAATCTTTGGCGCGTGCATGAACTTATCGGCGCGACCTTCCACGACCTTTGCAATGCCGACGGTGCCGCGCAGGCGTACTTCAATGCGGCGTGCACCGACAAATTTTTGCGCAGTCAACGCGGGCATTTCTCGAACTATCTGTTCGCACTGCACTACCTGCCGCAACTCGACGCGCCGACGCTTGCCAATGAGCTTGCCGTTTACAATTTGCTGTACCGTGACGCGGAAATAATTAGGAATGAGGAATTAGGAATTAGGAATGAAAAAATTTCCGTCGCGTACATTGCGCCGCACTTCTGCGACTCGTCCGCCGCACGATTTTACGAGCCGTTGCTGACCGATTACGACCGCGACCGCTTCACCGTGACGGCGTGGAGTATGTCGCGTGAGGAGGACGCCTTCACGAAAAAAATCCGCCGCAACGTCGACGCCTACCGCGACATTTCCGAAACGAGCTTCGCGGAGGCGGCTGAACAGATTCGCGACGCGGGCACGGATATTTTGTTCGACCTTGGCGGGCACACCGAGGGCGGCTCCACGTTGCAAGTCGCGGCGTATCGTCCTGCGCGGGTGCAAATGTGCGGTATCGGCTACTTTGATTCGACGGGGCTTGACGCGATTGATTATTTTGTCGGCGACGAATTTTTGACGGCGTGCGACGCGACCTTCACGGAAAAAATTTTGCCGCTCGAAAACACGTTTGCCTTCCGCCCGAATGAACGTATGCTCCGCGAAAAAATTTCCCGCCGCCCGTTCCCGCATGAGCAATTCACGTTCGGTTGCCTGAATAATTTCATGAAACTTAGCGACGCGTACTTGACCGCCGTTAAAAAAATTTTGGACGCCGTGCCGAATTCGCGAATCATCTTCCGCGACACCACGCCGCTTGCAAGTCGGCAACGTGCGCTGATTGAGCGGCTTGAAACTTTCGGAATTGAGCGGGCTGAAGTTCGGCGCGGCTCGGATAATTTTTTCACGGACTACAGCGAAGTCGATTTGGTGCTCGACACGTTCCCGTACCCTGGCGGCTTGATGACGGCTCTCGCGCTGTATATGGGCGTGCCCGTCGTCAACATGTGCGGAGAACTTGCAAGCACTCGCACGGGCGCGGACATATTGCGAATCGCCGGACTCGACGAATTGATTTTCACGGACGCCGCCGCCTACGTCGACACCGCCGTCTTGCTTGCGCGGGATAAGTTTCGCCTTGCAATGTTGACGGGGAAAATTTCCGTTGATAAACTTACAGACACGAAAAATTTTGTCGGCGACTTCTACGGACATTTGGAGGTGATTTGAATGGATGAAAGCTACTACGAAATAATCAACGGCAAAAGATTTCGGCTTCCTTCAATGACACCTGCTCAAAACCAAATTAAAGGACGCATCATGTTTCGTATCGGCGAACACTTGATGGCTAATGAATCCGGATATTTTTTCAGCAATGTTGACGTTTACTTTGACGATGAAAATGTTCTTGTACCCGACTTATGCGTCGTCTTGAAGGAACACGAGCAAATTCTTGCCGAACGCGATATGGTTCGCGGCGCGCCCGATATGGTCGTTGAGGTTTTGTCGCATTCCACGCGCAAAAAAGATCTCACCGTCAAAAAAGATACTTACGAAGCTCACGGCGTGCGCGAATATTGGATTGTCAACCCGTGGGCAAAAAGCGTTACGGTTTATCTTCTGCGCGACGGAAAATATTTTTTGGACGACGTTTACAGATTGTTTGACGATAAAGAATTGGAACTGCTTGACGACGACGAAAAAGCTGACGTTAAGACCGAAGTGCCCGTTACAATTTGCGACGGGCTGAACATTCCGCTGGAGTTTGTTTTCAGCTGGGGATATTGAAGTTTCTTTGATACGCAGAAAGGATTTTTGTCATGGTGCACATCGTCGGAGCGGGTCCCGGTGACCCCGAACTTATCACAATCAAAGGACACAGACTTTTGAGCGAAGCGGACGTCGTAATTTACGCGGGCTCGCTCGTCAACACGGAGCTGTTGAAATTTTGCAAGCCCGACGCGGAAATTTATAACTCGGCGTCAATGATGTTCGAGGAGATCATGTTCGTCATTGCGCAGGCGGAACGCGCGGGCAAAACGACTGTCCGACTGCACACGGGCGACCCGTCGCTGTATGGCGCGATTCAGGAGCAAATGGACGCAATGACGGCACGCGGCATTGAATTCGACGTGACGCCGGGCGTGAGCTCATTTTTGGCGGCGGCGGCGGCACTCAAGCAGGAATACACGTTGCCGGGCATTTCGCAGACGGTCATAATCACGCGGCGCGGCGGACGCACTCCCGTCCCCGACAACGAATCGCTCAAAAAACTTGCGCAACATCGGACGACGCTTTGTATCTTCCTGTCGACGAATCTTTTGGCGGAGGTCAAGCAAGATTTACTGTCGGCGGGCTTCAAGTCGTCAACGCCCGTCGCAGTGGTTTATAAAGCGTCGTGGCCGAACGAAGAGCAAATCATTCGCGGGCGACTCGACAACATCGTCGAACTTGTCAAGGCGTCGAACATCGAACGCACCGCGATAATCATCGTCGGCAACTGCTTGAGCACCAAGCAGGAGGCGCGTCAAATGACGAAACTTTATTCCCCGAAATTCAGCCACACTTTCAGGCAGGCAAAAGATTAAATTTCGGCGGTCAAGTTGACGTTTACGGTTTTGGTCACGGCGTCGAATACGGAGCTTTATTCCCCAAAATTCAGTCACACATTCAGGCAGGCAAAAGATTAAATTTCGGCGACTGTCGGCGGTCAAGTTGATGGTTACGGTTTTGGTCACGGCGTCGAACACGGAGCTTTATTCCCCAAAATTCAGTCACACATTCAGGCAGGCGAGATACTAAATTGAGAACTGCAATTATTTCATTGACGGCGGAGGGCGCACGCGTTGCCGCCAAAATTTCCGCGAAGGTCGGCGGTCAGACTTTCGCCAAAGGAAAAAATTTCGATAACCTTGCCGAACTCGTTGCGGAAATTTTCGGCAGGTTTGACGGTCTGATTTTTATCTGCGCGGCGGGAATTGCCGTGCGAATGATCGCGCCGCATATCGTCAGCAAATTGAGCGACCCCGCAGTTTTGGTCGTCGACGAACGCGGGCAAAACGTCATCAGCCTTTTGAGCGGGCACGTCGGGCGGGCGAACGAACTCACGCTTGAAATCGCAAAGGCACTTGAGGCGCACCCCGTCATTACCACGGCGACGGACGTTGCGGGGAAATTTTCCGTCGACGCAATCGCTTCACGGCTCGGACTCGTGCCCGAACCTAAAGAGGCGATTAAGGCGATTAACTCGGCGATCCTGCGCGGCGAAGATGTCTTCGTGACGGCGGGCGACGTGCGCTTGAACTTGATACCGCAAAATTTAATCGCGGGTATCGGCTGTCGGCGCGGCACGTCGTCGCTGAAAATTTTCGAGGCACTGCAACGGGCGTGCGCAATGATTCATCAGCCGATTGAACGCGTGAAACTTTTGGCAAGCATTGACGCCAAGCGCGAAGAGTCGGGACTTGTATCGTTGGCGGAAGTCATGGGACTTGAAATAAAATTTTTCCCCGCCGAACAACTCCAACAAAAAATCGACGAGTACAAACTCGCCGAATCAAAATTCGTAATGCGCTCCGTTGGCGTGAGCAACGTCTGTGAGGCGGCGGCACTTTGTTGCGTGGAAGGCGCGCGCTTTGCCCTGCCGAAGACCGTATTCAAGGGCGTGACCGTCGCGCTTTTGTGGGAGCGGTGACAATGGCTTACGACTTGAACGGGCGGCTTGAGCGGGCGATAATTTCAGCGGCTCGACGTTTCGGCGTCAAGCGGCTGATTTTATTCGGTTCACGGGCACGCGGCACCAATCACGAACGTAGCGACATTGACCTTGCCGCAAGCGGCGGCGACATCTTCGGCTTCAAGGAAACACTCGACGAGGAACTTGACACGCTCCTTATGTTCGACGTGGTTGATCTCGACGCGGGCATTGACGACGACTTTAAAGCCGAAATCGACCGCGACGGAATTATTTTGTATGTGGAGGTGCCGCCCGTCATGAGAAGATTTGACGCGTTTGCCAAGTGTTTGAACGTGTTGCTCAAGTCAAACGCAAATTCGGACGACGAAATTTATCGCATGGGAATTATCGGACAATTTCATTTAACGTTTGAGCTGTCGTGGAAGGCGTTGCGGGAAGTACTGTTACTTCACGGCGTGAACGAGGCGGCAAGCGGCTCCCCGCGCGAAATCATCAAAGCGGCGTACAAATTTCGATTCATTTCCGACGAAGAATTGTGGCTTGAAATGCTCAAGCGGCGCAACGAGACAATTCACATTTACAACGAGGCACTTGCCGAAGAACTCGTGACGCTGATTTTCGGCAAATACATTGCGGCATTCACTACACTGCGTGACGAACTCCGCCGCCGACTTACCGATTGATTGACCGTAACAAAATCCGCGCGGCAACCGTATAAGCGACAAACGCTTAAGGAGCTGATTGACATGCTGAAAAAAATTTTGTTGGGCGCAGGAATTTTGGCGATAATCGTTGTCGCGCTGTTCGGATTCGTTTTGCATGAGACGATTGACGACGCCATCAAAAACAAGGAGCCGCAACTCCGACAGTACATGCTGCTCGACGAGGCGGCGCAAAATAAATACATTCTGGACAACACCGCCGAGCTGTTGAAGGATGTCGACCTTGACAACGACGGCAAGCCGGAAACTAAAGAACAGCTCGAACTTTTGCTGAAGGCGAACACCAATCCCGAAGTGCAACGGGCTCTTGTCGCGTTCGGACGGTCTTTTATGGCGACGGGAATTTTGGCGTCCGATTCGATTGCCGACGAATTGCCCGCCGACGTCAAAGTCAAGTATCAACAGGAACGCTCCCAACTGAAGGCGAATTTTGAGGCTTACGCCGCCGTTGCGCATAAAGTTGAGCTGAACTTGAAATGACGATTTAACGTTTGATGATTGACGGGGCGACGATTGCCAGTATAACCAAAATTATTCCGACCGATTCAATCAGCCCGAATGCCGCCCCAAAAATTATCCAACTGATGATTACGGAGGCGGCAGGTTCCGTCGTGGCGGTTATCGCGGCTTCTTCGGGCGTCAGGAACTTCAAACCCGCGTTAAAGCTCAAAAATGCCGCGACCGTCCCGAAAACGATTATCCAGCTCACGTCGAAAATCACGTCCGCCGCAAGGAACGGCAACCAATTCCGCTCGTCGACAAGCGCGAACGTAAACAATCCGCCGACGAACATTCCCACGCCCGTCAAAAAGTACGGGTCTATTTTTTTTGCAAACAGGTGCTTCGGGAAAATCGCGCTGAATGCGAACGCCGCTCCGCTTGCCAAACTCCATACGACGCAGCCGATTGGCACGAGCAACTTTGTCGGATTGCCGCCCGTCACGAGCAGGAAGACGCCGCTCATTGCCAAAATCACCGCGACGACTTCGCCGCGCTTGGGCAAGCGTCTGTGATAAAGCGACTCCCACATAACGACCATTGCCGGGCACGCGTATGTGATGACCGTCGTTGCCGCCGCGCCGCCGATTGATATCGCTTGAAAATACGTGAACTGCATGAACACGACGCCGACAATTCCGTAAATCACGACGTCAAGCCACAGTCGCGGGCGACGATTCAGCAACTTGAGCGACAGCCAAAATTTTTTTCGCCGCGCGGCAATCAGAATCAGTATCGCGCCCGCCGAGCACATGCGGATGTTCGTCAGCTCAATCGCCGACTTCGACGAGTGCGAGAAAAAATCTTGTACCGCCACGCCCGAACTTGCCCAAAAAATTCCCGCCAATCCGACGAAAATTAATGCCAAACCTCTGCTCAAAATCGTCACCTGCTTACAATTAAACAGCACCGACACCGCGTCGGTTGTGGCCGCACAGGGATGTGCGGCCGTCGCCGCTCGTCGCGTGATGCGACGACAGGCGACAACATCACGTTGCGGGCAGGCGTAACATTGGAACGCTTGACGGTATCCGCCCCTGCGAGGTGCCCTTTCTTTGCTACTTTCTTTGGGCACGCAAAGAAAGTAGATTTAACGCATTACGGGCAGTCAATCACTTGATAAATCGCGGCTTGAGTATCAGCGTCACGAAGTAAACCACTGCCGCGCAAACGACGATTGTCGCGCCCGCCGCCGAGTTCAGCTCATATGCCGCAAGCAAGCCGATAAGCCCCGATGTCAGCGCGATTAGGACGCTCACCGCGTGATAGCTTTTGACCGAGTTCGTGACGTTGCGAGCCGCCGCCGCCGGTAAGACCAACAGCGCGTTGATAATCAGTATGCCGACCCATTGAATGCTTATCGCGACGACCACTGCCAACAATACCGCGAACGCCGATTCGACAAATTGTGTGCGTATGCCGCGACTTCGCGCCAAAGTTTGATTGACCGACAAAATCAACAGCCGATTGAACAATAACGCCCAGCTCACCGCGACGACGACGAATACCGCCGCCAACGAAATTAAATCCGCCCGCGTGATGCTTAGCAGGTCGCCGATTAGGAAGCGCGAAAATTTGTTGAACTGCCCGCCCGCCGACATCAACATCAAGCCGAGCGCAATCGCCGTGGAGCTGAACACCCCGATAACCGTGTCCGCGCCCGCGTGCGATTTATTTTTTATGGCGGTTATCAGCAGCGCGAATATCACCGAAAATCCGAGCAAGCCGACAATCTCCGAGCCCACGCCGATAAGCGCGCCGAGTGCAATGCCCGTGAACGCGCCGTGCCCCAACGAATCCGAGAAAAACGCCATCCGATTCGACACGACCATTGTCGACAGCAAGCCGAAAAGCGGCGTCACCAGCAGTACGGCGGCTAGCGCGTTGCGCATGAATTCGTATTCAAACAATTTTATCACCGCGCAGATTTTAACAGCTGTTAGAATATTTTCAAGCAAGGAGGAACTTACACGCCATGAAAAAAATTTTAGTCGCGCTAATCGCGGCGGCAATGTTGTTCGTCGTCACGGGCACGCCGAAAATTTTTATCGGCACGGAGCGGGCAACGGTTGCGGTCGTCGACGCGACGGAAGGTCTGCCGCTGACGATAGAATTTGTTCATTCGGTGCAACGGACGCCCGTAATCGAGGAGCTGAACTTTCACGCGGGCGAATTTGTCCTGCGCCGCACGATTTATCAGTCGCAGGGAGTGGGCTTGCCCTTCGACGCGGCGGACGGAAATTTTCGGCGCGAGGGCGACAAATTCATTATGGACGACATGAATCGCCCGCTGAAAAATCTTGAACTTCGCACGGGCAAGGGTACGCGTCTGACAATCACGGTTGACGGAAAAATTTTCGCGCTGTATGAAAAATTCCCCGTCGGCACAAAAATTTTCGTCCGCACCTTTTGACGGCGGCAGGGAATTTTTTTTATAATCGCCGCAGAAATTTTTCGCGGAGGTTTCGACATGAACAGACGAAATTTTATCAAAGGGGCGATTGCGTTGACTGTAGCGGCAATGATTAATCCGACTGAACTTTTCGGCACGGCGACGGCGGCAACTGCGCTCAAGTGGTGGCAAAAAAAATCCGTCTACCAGATTTATCCGAAAAGTTTTCTCGACACGACGGGTAGCGGTACCGGCGACCTGCGCGGCATTACGCGGCGGCTTGACTACATTGCGAGCTTGGGCGTCGGCGCGATTTGGTTGACGCCCGTTTACGTGTCGCCAATGGTCGACAACGGCTACGACATTGCGGACTACACGGCGATTGATCCGCGATTCGGCACGCTTGCGGATTTCGACGAGCTTGTCGCCGAGGCTAAGGCGCGCGACATCCGAATCATCATGGATTTGGTTTTCAATCACACGTCCGACAAGCATCCGTGGTTTATCGAGTCGAAGTCGAGCCGCGACAATCCGAAGGCTGATTGGTACATTTGGCGCGACGGCAAAAAAAATTCTGCCCCGACGAATTGGCGCAGTATCTTCGGCGGCAGTGCGTGGCAATGGTGCGACGAGCGTCAACAATTTTATCTGCACAGCTTCGCGACGGCTCAACCCGATTTGAATTGGGAAAATCCCGCCGTGCGCCGCGCACTTTACGACGCCGCAAATTTCTGGCTCAATCGCGGGGTAGGCGGCTTCCGAATCGACGCCATTGTTTACATCAAAAAGCCGCGCAATTTCGTCGACGGTCCCGCAGACGCTGACGGCACCTGCTCCGTCCACAACATGACCGCCGCCACGCCGGGGATTTTGGACTTCCTGCACGAATTCAGGCGCGAAGTTTTCGACGGGCACGACATTTTCACCGTCGCCGAGGCGAACAGCGTCAAGCCCGAAGATTTGCCCGCGTGGGTCGGCGAACGCGGCGTTTTTAATGCGCTGTTCGAGTTCAGCCACGTAAACATCATGTTCCCGCACGGCGAAGTTTGGCACCGCGCGGAGTTGTTCAAGCTAAGCGACTTCAAGCGGGCGTTGAGCGACAGTCAGCGGGCGACGCGCGACAGTTGGTATCCGATTTACTTCGAGAATCACGATAAGCCGCGTTCGGTCGACAATTTTTTTCCGCACGGCACCGATAAAATTTTGGCGGCGAAGGCTTTGGCGACGATACTGTTTACGCTGCGCGGGACGCCGTTCATCTATCAGGGGCAGGAGCTCGGCTTTGCGAACGCGGCGTTCGATTCGATTGACGCTTACGACGACATATCTTCGCGCGGACAATACGACCTTGCGCGGGCGGACGGACTAAGCGACAAGGAGGCTTTGCGCTTCGTGCAGAAATTCAGCCGCGACAATGCCCGCACTCCAATGCAATGGGATTCGTCGCCGAACGCGGGCTTCACGGACGGTAAGCCGTGGTTGCCCGTGCACGACGATTTTGCGACGGTTAATGCCGACGTTGAGTCGCGCGACGAAAATTCCGTGCTGAATTTTTATCGGCGACTTAGCGACTTCCGCAACTCCAGCGACGTTCTGATTCGCGGCGATTATCGTGAGCTGTTGCCTGCAAGCGAGGAGCTTTACGTTTTCGAGCGCACGCTTGCCGACAAAAAAATTTGCACCGCCGTGAATTTCACCACGCACGACGTTGCAATTCCCGCGAAAATTTTTGACGGCGCACGGAAAATTTTCGGCAACTACCCCGACGAAAAAAATTTCCTGCGCCCGACGGAGGCGATTATTTATGAGCTTTAAGGTTGCGGCAAGCGACTTCGACGGGACGCTTTTCCGCGAGCAAAAAATTTCGGCGGCGGACTTGGCGGCGATTCAAGCGTGGCGTGCGGCGGGCAACGCGTTCGGCATCGTAACGGGTCGCGCAATGATGATGTTGACGGCGCATTTCGAGGAATTCGCGCTTGACGTGGACTTCGCCGTCTGTTGCAACGGCGCGATAATCTGCGACGGCGCGGGACGCGTCCTGTTCGAGAGCGAGCTGCCAAAAAAAATCCTCTGCGACATTTTGGCGGAGGATTCGGCGGCGCGGACTTTGCATTTCCTGTTCGAGGCGGCGCAAAAAATTTTCTGCGCACGCGTCAAAGAGTCGTCGTGGATTTTGCGCGAAAGTGCACGCTGGGATTTGACGCCCGTCGACGCCGCGCAAATTGACGCGCTCCCGCCAATCAATCAACTTGCGCTGAATTTCCCGTCGCTCGAAGAGGCACAGGCGGCGACTGACGCGATCAATCGAAAATTCGGCGACGCGATTCTTGCGCAACAAAACACTTACAGCGTCGATATCGTCCCCGCAGGCATCAACAAAGCTCAAGGCGTCGAAAACCTTTTGGCACTGCGGAATTGGCGCGGCGCGGAAGTTCACGTTATCGGCGACGAGGCGAACGATTTGCCCATGATACGGCGTTTCGGCGGCTGCACTGTCTCCACTGCAAATGATTTGGTCAAGCGCGAGGCGTCGGCGATTTTCGATTCGGTCGGCGACATGCTGAAAAATTTTCTTGACAAAATTTAACGTGTCACTTATAATCCGCGTTGTGTTAGTCAAGCGACTGATACGAGCGGAAGTA
>JADEZP010000122.1 GCA_015206805.1 Quinella sp. 1Q7
TCGCGGCTCTTTCGTTTACGAGTCGTACAAATATTTCGGCTTGCGAGTAGAAATCAGCAAGAAGCTTAAGGGGCACGGCTGGCAAGTCTTACCAAAACGCTGGATAGTGGAGCGGACTTTTGCCTGGCTCAATCACTCCCGCCGACTTAGCAAAAATTATGAGCTAACAATATCTTCCGCTGAGACTTTGATTAAAATTTCTCATATTCATACTTTACTTAAGCGTTTGTGAACACCTGTTCTGAAATTTGATTATTTGATTGTAGCGTTCTGCCAGCGTCAAAAATTTATTGCGATTTTCGTCCGTGAGCGTTTTGTCGTGGAGGATGTGAATCGTCACTTCGGACGCGATATTATCAAAAATTGACAGAATGGATGTGCCCGTGAACTTGGAATAAAGCCCGTTTGCATCAAAAATTGAAAAACAAACATGAATCATAAAATCACTTCCTTACAAGATTTTGACGAGCGGATTGGCATTGAACGCCGACAAATCTTCCGCCAAAAGTTCCCAACCTTTAACGAAGTCGACGCCTTCGACGAAACCCGCGTCAGTCAACCTGTTGAACGGGAAATTTTTACCGAGGAATTTTTCCGTCATGATGAAGAAGACGTATTTACTCTTGAGCGTTTTCATGGTGTCAATCAGCGTTTGAACGGAATCTTCGTTTTCGCCGGGGATAATCATTAATTCGTTGTCGCGCACGGAGAAATTTTTTCTAAGCTCGTCGATTTTGCCGAGGTCGGAGAAAAATGCACGGCTCTTGCCCGAAATTGCTGCGGAAAGTGCCGCCGCGCTCGTTTGAAAAGTGGTGCGCATCTTAAACATTTCGGAATAGAGTCGCCCGATTGAATCTTCGTCCAAGAACGGCGTGCGAACGAAATAATGCATCCACAGCCTGTGGAAGGCGTCGCGCATGTTCAGCCCGAAAGATTTGCCGCCCGCGTAATGCCAGACAGCCGTATTTTTTTCGGGATTGACCTTGCGCCAATTTTTGACGAGAGAATTAAATTTCACGGGCAACTTTTGGGCACGCGTCGCGAAGCAGTAATTCAACACGTCTTGATACGGAAATTGGTCGTATTTCGGATTGTCAAGCAGGAAGCGAACGCCGCCCGTTACGAGCTCTTCGGACGCGCGCAAAGCCTCCAAATTCATAAGCAGGACGCCGCTGTTGAAATAATCTTCGGCTTTTATGACGGCGTCGCGGCACAGCAGGAAATACGACGCGGCGTTGACATTATTTTGCGCCTCCGTGACGACGCCCAAAATTTTGTCGCCGAGTTCAATATTCCACAGCTCCGAAATGTCGAGATTGACGATTGTGTCGCCGTCAAGATAAACGGCTTTTGCAACGTCCGCAGGCAGAACCGTCGGGATAAACAGACGATAGAACGCGCCGAAAGTGTAACGGGATTTGTCGACTTTCGGGAAGAATTTTTTTATCTCCGCGAGCTTGTCCGCGCACAGAACTTCGACGTTGTAAAATTTTACGGCCTGATTGCGGCTTTCGGCAAGCGTCAAAAATTTATCGCGGTTATCGGTCGTCAGCGTTTTGTCGTGGAGGATGTGAATCGTCACTTCGGACGCGGTGTTTTCAAAAATCGACGCCATGGACGCGCCGACGAACTTGGCATAACGTCCCGTCTTGTCGCTGAAGCAAAAGCAGATATGAATCATTCGATCACTCCCTGAAAAAATTTTATCGTCGCAACAATTCTACTTGCCGCCGATTATTCCTGCAAAAAAAATTCCCCGAATCCGTGTCGAGGAATTTTTTGTTGAGTCGTTCACAGTGCTTTGACCAGCGAATACGAATTGTAAGGCGCGCCGCCTTTTTTGTCGCTTAGCAACAGCCAACCGTTGATGAAGTCCTTGCCCGCGACGAAGCCCGCTTTTGTCAGCAGGTCGAACGGGAACGGTCGCTTTAGGAAAATTTCCGTCATGATGAAAAAAATTTTGTCGCCCTTGAACGTTTTCATTGCGTCAAGCAATTTTCG
This sequence comes from Quinella sp. 1Q7, assembly GCA_015206805.1. Lineage (GTDB taxonomy): Bacteria > Bacillota > Negativicutes > Selenomonadales > Selenomonadaceae > Quinella. The sequence continues at coordinate 2,002 of JADEZP010000122.1, forward strand.
GAGCGAATCTTCGTTTTCGGCGGGGATAATCAGTTCGTCGTCGCGTATGGCGAAAAATTTTTTTACCGCGTCGAGTTGAGTCGGCGCGACGAAAAATGCGCGATCTTTGTCCGACATGCCGACCGCGACATTCAGCGAACGGTCTTTCAACAGGTTGCACAGGTTTGAAACTTCCCTGAATATCCGCCCGAAAACTTCGACATCCAAAAACGGCGTGCGCATAAAGCAGCTGAACCACAGCCGATTGAACGGGTCGCTTGTTTCCAACGTCAGCGCGACGCCCGCATAATGATAAATTTTTTCGTCGAGCGGCTCACCTTTGCCGCGTGCCCTGCCGACAAAGCGATTGAACTTCACGGGCAACTTAAGCGTGCGCGTCGCGAAGCAGTAATTAAAAATCAGCTGGTCGAATTGTTTGTATTGGAGGTGTTCGGCTTTGAACTTCACGCCGTCCAAAATCGTCGACTCTTCGCCGCGCAGTAAATTCAAATTCATGAGCAGGACGCCGCTGTTGAAATAATCTTCGGGCTTGACGAATCCGTCGCGGGATACGGGGAACGTTCCGATACCGTTGGCGCGTTCCGTGACGACGCCGAAAATTTTGTCGCCGAGCTCAATATTCCACAGCTCCGAAACGTCGAGGTTGAACAGAATATCCGCGTCGAGGTAGATGATTCTGTCGAGTTCGCGCGGAATGATTTGCGGTATCATCAGCTTGAAAAACGAGCCGACGCTCACGCGCGACTTTTCAACGACGGGAACCATACGCACCATTTGATTGAGCTTGTCCGAGCAAAGTTCGGCGACGTTATAAAATTTCACGATTTGATTGCAACGTTCGGCAATGAGCAAAAGTTTGTCGCGGTTATCGGGCGTCAAGGTGTCGTCGTGGAGGATATGAACTGTCACGGGCGCGAAAGTCTTTTCAAACAGCGACAACATCGACGTGCCGACAAATTTGGCATAACGCCCGGTCTTGTCGTGGAAGCAGTAGCAAACGTGAATCACAAAATCACCTCACATTGCCTTGACGAGCGCGTGGAAATTTGACGGCACACCTTGCGCCTCCGACAGGAAGTCGAAGCCGTTGACGAAATCTTTGCCCGCGGCGAAGCCGGCTTGAGTCAGTGCGCCGAACGGGAAATTCGGCACGCAGATAAAGAAAATTTTCTTGCCGCGAGCTTTTTTCATGGCGTCGAGCAATTTTTTCAGCGCGGCTTGACCGTCGGCGGCGATAATGTCTTCGTCGTTGCGGACGGCAAAAATCTTTCGGAAGGCGTCAACATTGGCAGGTGCAATAAAAAAACTCCGTCGTCTGTCGCGCAGTGTCGTCGACATAATCAACAGCAGCTGTTTCAAGCCGATTTGCATTTGTCGGAAGCCCGCGAAGAGTCTGCCGATTGTGTCCGCGTCGAAAAACGGCGTGCGCATGAAATATTCCATCCACAGCCGATTGAGCGAGTCGCCCGTATTCGGCGTCAAAGCCTCCACCGCGTAATGATAAATTGCCCGTCGCGGCTTGACTGCGACGGATTTTGTTCGCTCCACGTCAACGAAGACATCAAACTTTTCCGACAGCTTGACGTAGTTTGCGGCGTAAAGATAATTCAGCACGTCTTGATCGGGCCAAGCCATTTGCGGGTGTTCGCTCAAAAATTTCAAGCCGCGATTGATTGACGCCTCGTCGCCGCGCAGAAAATTTAAATTCATCAGCAGGACGCCCGAATTAAAATAATCGTCATACGCCACGAGCTTTTGCACAATCAAATATTTCATCGCGACGCTTCGTTTCAGGCGCGCGGCGTCAATCGCGGTTTCATTTGCGGCGGCAAGCGGCTTGTCTCCGAGCTCAAGTCGCCACAGCTCACGAATATCCAGATTGACGACGACATCCGAATCAAGGTAAATGACCTTGTCGACTTCGGGCGGAAAAACTTTCGGAATCAAAAACCGATAGAACATGGCAATGCTGTAGCGCATTTGATTTGCGGCGGGGAACATACGTTTAATTTCGGCAATCCTGTCCGCGCAGAGAGTTTCGACGTTGTAAAATTTTACGTGCTGACCGTAACGACCCGCAATGTAAATAAATTTGTCGCAATTATCGGCGGGCAAGGTGTCGTCGTGCAAAATATGAACGGTGACTTCGGACGCGGTGTTTTCAAAAATCGAAGTCATTGCGGTGCCCGTGAACTTGGAATAACGCCCCGTCTTGTCGTAGAGCGCGAAACAAACATGAATCACAAAATCACTCCTCACATTGCTTGAATCAGCGGGTACGAATTCAGCGGCACTCCGTGCGCCTCCGACATAAAATCGAGACCGTTGACGAAGTCTTTGGCGAACGTGAAGCCCGCTTGAGTCAGTGCGCCGAACGGGAATTTCGGCACGCAGATGAAAAAAATTTTCTTGCCGCGCGAAGCGTTCATGGTGTTGAGCAAATTTTGCAGGGACGCTTGATTGTCGGCGGCGATAATTTCTTCGTCGGGGCGTATGTAAAAAATTTGTCGAGCCGCATCAACATTGACGGACGCAACGAAAAATGCGCGAGTTTTGCCGCTGATCATTTCCGAAACTTGCGCCAAAGAATTTTTAAAGCCGACGTGTATATTCCGAAAGCCTGCGTAAAGCTTGCCGATTGTGTCCGCGTCGAAAAACGGCGTGCGAACAAAATAACTCATCCACAGCCGATTAAATGCGTCGCCCGTGTCCAACAACAGCCCTTGACCGTAAGCACCGCTCAAGTAATGATAGATTTTGCGCGCGATTGTCTTTTCGTTGCGGCGGCGGACGTCGCGGACAAAGGTATTGAACTTCACGGGCAACTTCAAGGTTTGCGTCGAGAAACACAAATTCAAAATGTCTTGATCCAAATATGCGGCAAAGCGCGGATTTTCGCTCACGAATTTTATTGCGCGGCATATGAAATCTTCGTTCGCGCGCAGAAGTTCCAAATTCATAAGCAGAACGCCGGCGTTGAAGTAATCGTCTGCTTTTACCAAGCCGTCGCGGCAAATCGGGAAAAAATTTTCGGTATCACACCCGTTTAAAATTTCGGGGACGACGCCCAAAATTTTGTCGCCGAGCTCAATTCGCCACAGTTCGCGAATGTCGAGGTTGATAATCAAATCCGAATCAAGGTAGATGATTTTGTCGACGTCGGGCGGAAAAATTTTCGGAATGAATAAGCGATAAAACGTGGCGATTGTGTAATTGGATTTCGATATGGCGGGAACGGTGCGCTTAATTTCGGCAAGCTTGTCCGCGCAGAGAGTCTCGACGTTGTAAAATTTTACGCGCTGATTGTATTGTCCCGCAATGTAAGAAAATTTGTCGCGATTGTCGGCAGTCAAGGTGTTGTCGTGCAAAATATGAACGGTGACTTCGGACGCGGTGTTTTCAAAAATCGAAGTCATTGCGGTGCCCGTGAACTTGGAATAACGCCCCGTCTTGTCGTAGAGCGCGAAACAAACGTGAATCACAAAATCACTCCTCACATTGCTTGAATCAGCGCGTGGGAATTCAGCGGCACTCCGTGCGCCTCCGACATAAAATCGAGACCGTTGACGAAGTCTTTGCCCGCGACGAAGCCCGCTTGAGCCAAAATTTGGAACGGGAAATTTCGGACGACGATGAAAAAAATTTTCTTGCCGCGTGAAACGTGCATGATGTTGAGCAATTTTTGAAACGACGCTTGATTATCGGCGGCGATAATCTCTTCGTCGGGGCGTATGTAAAAAATTTGTCGGATTGTGTTGAAATCGCCCGGCACGGCGAAAAATGCGCGAGTTTTGCCGCTGACCATTGCCGAAACTTGCGCCAAGGAATTTTTGAAGCCGACGTGCATATTCCGAAAACCCGCGTAAAGTCTGCCGATTGTGTCGGCGTCGAAAAACGGCGTGCGAACAAAATAACTCATCCACAGCCGATTAAATGCGTCGCCCGTGTCCAACAACAGCCCTTGACCGTAAGCACCGCTCAAGTAATGATAGATTTTGCGCGCGATCTTTTTTTCGGAACGGCGGCGGGCGTCGCGGACAAAGGTATTGAATTTTATCGGCAACTTCAAAGTCTGCGTCGCGAAAATATAATTCAACATATCTTGATCGGGATTGGCGGCGAAGCGCGGATTTTCACTCACGAATTTTATTGCGCGGTATATGGAATCTTCGTTCGCGCGCAGAAGTTCCAAATTCATAATCAAGACGCCGCTGTTGAAATAATCGTCTGCTTTTACCAAACCTTCGCGGCACAATGATAAATTATTTTGCGTGTTGACGCTGTTGGAACTTTCAGTGACAGCCGCCAGAATTTTTTCGCCGAGCTCAATTCGCCACATTTCGTTGATGTCGAGGTTAATGATCAAATCCGAATCGAGGTAGATAATTTTTTCGATGTCTTCGGGAAAAATTTGCGCGAGGAACAAGCGATACATTGCGCCGATTGTGAACGGCAAAGTTTTTATCGACGGGATTGAGCGGTTGTATTCGGCGATTTTGTCCGCGCAGAGAGTCTCGACGTTGTAAAATTTTACGCGCTGATGGTATTGCCCCGCAATGTAAGAAAATTTGTCGCGATTGTCGGCAGTCAAGGTGTTGTCGTGGAGGATGTGCACCGTGACGGGCGACGTTGTATTTTCGAGCAACGACAACATTGCGGTGCCCGTGAACTTACTGTAACGCCCCGTCTTGTCGTGCAGGCTGAAACTGACGTGAATCATTTAATCACCCTTCCTGAATTGTCGCGCGAAAATTTGCAGGACGATTATCAGTATCGCGCCGATTATCGCGCCGGGAATCAGTCCGTCGAGCCCGCGCATGAACGACATAAAAATCGGCGTGCGCATGTGCGCGAACGTCTCAACCATTGAGCTTTGCCCGACAGTCGCCGCCATAACGAGCATAAAGCAAATTGACTTCGGGAATTTTTTCAGGAAGGCGGCGAACGCCAACATGAACGCGGGGTGCCCGAAAAATATTTCCTTCGAGCGCGGACGGGCGTAAAATGCTTGCTCAAGCAGTGCGCGAATTTTTATCTCCGCGCCCGAAACAGGCATTCCCGACGTGTGTCCGCTCCGCGCGATTAAGACGACGAACGCTCCCGCGACGACCATCAACGCCAACAACGCTTTGACGCTGACGGATTTGTCGAGGAGTTCTTTTA
>JADEZP010000037.1 GCA_015206805.1 Quinella sp. 1Q7
CGAATTCGGTCTGCACAATCGGCGAGCCCGCGTAGCACGTCGCAATCAGTTTCTTGAGCTTGAGCTGGTTGAAATAAATCGTGAAGTACTTAAAAAAATCGCTCTCATACGGGTCGTCGCAGTTGCACAGCACGGTTTTGCCCGCGAAAAATTTTTGGTAGTGATACAGCTCGTTTTCGATGTCGCGTATCTGCGTGTAGAATTCGTCCTTCTTGGCACGCGCCGCCGAATTTAAATTTTTGTTACCCGCCATAAAATTGCCTCCTGTTAAAGTGCGGCACGATGTCACAGATACAGTCCCTCCCGCGCGATATAATCTTCGACGGCTTCGGGCACGAGATACTTTATCGAGCGACCGAGGCGGACTTTTTCGCGGATGTCGGTCGAAGAAATTTCAAGCCCCGGCGTCGAGGTGCGGTGAATGTGTTCGTTTGCGATTGCACCGAAAAATTTTTCCACGGCAGAAAAGTTTATGTCGACACCCTGCCGCGTCGTGGCAATGAAATGGCATTTGTCGACGAGTTCGCGGGCGGCGTGCCACTTTTGCAGGTCGGCAAGCGAATCCGCGCCGATTATGAAGAATAATTCCGTTGACTGCCCGAATGTCGCGTGAAGTTCGTTCATCGTGTCGAGCGTGTATGAAAGTCCCGTGCGCCGAAGTTCCATATCCGACACGCGGAAAAATTTGTTGGAGCGCGTCGCCAAAATCGTCATTGCCAAGCGTTGCCGTTCGTCCGTGATGTGGCGTGCAAGCTTGTGCGGCGGACGTGCGGCGGGTATGAATAAAATTTCGTCGAGTGAAAAATTTTCGCGGACAGCCTCCGCCGTCGCCAAATGTCCCAAATGAATCGGGTCGAAGGTGCCGCCCATTATTCCGAGTCTCAAAGCGCGTCACCTCCAAATAATGAACGTTATTATTGTCGTCGTGAGCAAAATCATTGCGATTGCGCGGGCGTAGCTTTGCAGGTCGTGTCGAGCCTTCGGCGTGCGCAGATAGTTTCGCAGTGTGCACAGGTAGCCGCGCAGGTCAGCGAATTTGCCCATTGCCCGTGATGATGTATTTCGTGGTCGTGAGTGCCTCAAGTCCCATCGGACCGCGTGCGTGAAGTTTTTGCGTACTGATACCGATTTCCGCGCCGAAGCCGAACTCGAAGCCGTCGGTAAAGCGAGTGGACGCGTTGACGTAAACATCAGCCGAATCAACCATCTGCTCAAAAATTTTGGCGGATTCGTCGTCGCGGGTGATAATTGCGTCCGAATGCGCACTGCCGTAGCGGTTGATGTGTTCGATTGCGGCGGCAACGTCGTCGACAATTTTCACGGACAAAATCAAGTCGTTGTATTCCGTCGCCCAATCGTCGTCGGTCGCGGACTTCATGTCGGGGAAAATTTCACGGCAGGCGTCGTCGCCGCGAAGTTCAACATTTGCGTCAACCATTGCTTGCGAGATTTTCGGCAGGAAGTCGGCGGCAATGTCCCTGTGAATCAAAAGCGTTTCCATTGCGTTGCAGACGGACGGTCGGGAAGTTTTGGCGTTCATGCAAACTTTCAGCGCAAGGTCGAAGTCGGCGGACTTGTCAACGAACGTATGACAAACGCCCGTGCCAGTCTCAATGACGGGAACGGTGCTGTGCTCCACGACGCGCGCAATCAGTCCCGCACCGCCACGCGGAATAATCACGTCGACGAGCTTGCGAAGTCTGCACATGACGACGACGGCGTCGCGATCCATTATGCCGATAAACTCAATCGCGCCTGCGGGAATGCCGTTTGCAATCGCCGCCTCCTTGAGCGTGTCGGAAATTTTTTTGTTCGTCCGCACAGCCTCCGAGCCGCCGCGCAGTAAGCACGCGTTGCCGGACTTTATGCACAGGGCAATTGCGTCCGCCGTGACGTTCGGGCGAGCTTCGTAAACAATGCCGACGACTCCGAAGGGTACGCGTTGCCGCCGAATCTTCAAGCCGTTGGGGCGCGTAACTTCAAAATCGAACTTGCCAATCGGGTCATCGAGCTTGACGACTTGCCGAATGCCCTCCGCCATATCCGCGATACGTTTCGGCGTCAGAATCAGTCGGTCGAGCATGTTCGGGCGAGTAGTCTTTTCGCGAGCCGTGGCGACTTCCTTGGCGTTGGCGTCCAAAATTTCGTCCTGCCGAGCCTCCAGCGCGTCAGCCATTGCCAAAAGCGCGTTGTTGCGAACTTCGGCGGGAATGCACGCCAAAATTCTCGACGCCGCCTTCGCGCGACGAGCCTGTTTGGTTACGTGATCTTTCATGAACATGATAATCCCTCCTGTCAAAGTTTAATCAGCAAGTTGTTGAGTTTCAGAACGTTGACATAATCAAATTCAGTCGACATCTTATGCACGATTCGTATCCCGATATGCGAAAACGGGTCGTCGGGATTGTAAAGTTCTGCCCATTTCTTCGGGTTGAAAGGTCGGCAATCGTCTCGCAGGCGCAGGATAACCTGTTCGCCTCTGATAATAACGCGAATGTCGACGAAATGTTTCTTGCCGTCGTCGAAGCCGTAATCGACGATGTTGCCCGCCATTTCCTCAATGCACAAGCCCGACAATTTACTGCGCCGTTCGTCAATGCCGCGTGCCATGCAAAAAGCTTGAGCGCGTATGGAAAGGTTCATCACCTCGTCCATTGACGTGACGGTTATGCTAAGTTGACGGTCTTCGGGAACGTCGAAGTCTTTCGGCAACAGCAGATAATCGTCGAGCTTGAAAGTTATTCGTCCGCAATGTCGACACGTCACCAAAAATATCGTCAACAGGTACGCGGCACTGCTCAACGGGAAGGTCAGCCATATCCCGGATATGCCGATTTGCGGCGTCAACAGCAAAACTATCGGCACGACGAATCCGATGTTCTCCAAAATCGCAAAACAGCTTACCATTTTGTATCGCCCGTAAGCTTGATGGAAATATTGGAAAATCGCCGTGACTGTGGCTATCGGCAAAAACGCGATGCACAGTCGAATTCCTTCAACCGTCATTTGATAAGCTTGCGTATTGCCGTCTTTGACATACAAATCTGCGATTAACGGTGCCGCGAAAAATACACCGACCGCGACCGTCAAAGTGATTATGAACGCGTATTTTAGTGCGATTTTTATCAAGTTCAAAACGGATTGACGGTCGTGTTCGTTGATTAAAATTCCGCCGATCATTTGCGTCGACGAGCCGAGAGCTTTTGGGATTGTCGTCAGCAAGCCGAGAAAATTTTCAACTGCGGCATATGCGGCGACACCGCTTCCGCCCGCCACGGCAACTGCCATTCGCGTAAAAAATCCGACTCTCAAAACTGCCGAGCCCAGTCCCAAACTTGCGGGGAGCCCGATTAAAACCGTATCCTTAAGATATTTCAGACTTGCGACTTTCGGCAGGAATTTAAAGCTTGCTTCCGGCTTGAAGAAGTGCTGAATCAAGACGCCCGCCGTAAGCCAAGAACTTACTGTCGTGGCAACGCCGATGCCCCACAGTCCGCCGCCGAAGACGAACACGACCAATAAATCGCCGATTATGGCAGTGCCGCTCAAAACTGCCGCCGAAACTACCGCGCGTTGCCTGTCGCTGTCGAGTTGCATTATCGGCGTCAGCAGTGAAATCAACGACATTGCCGGCACCGCGAAGGCGTAAGCTTTCAAAAAGTCAATCGCCAATGTGCGAATTTCGCCGAGGTCTTCTGTTGCGCCGAGCAGGTCTGCAAGTTGATTCGTGAACAAAAGCGTCCCGCACATTACGAGCACTGCTACGGCAAACGCCACGGTTACGGCAAGCGAAAAAATTTCGTTCGCCTTGCGCAAGTCGCCGCCGCCCAAACTTTTGCTGCAAAGGACTTGCATTCCAACCATCATTACGAGCGGGAATATCCAGACGGATTTTTGATAAGGCATCGTCATTCCGAACGCCGCGATTGATTCCGTGCCGAGAAAACTTCCCGTAATTGCGCCGTCGGTTATGGAGCCGACTATCGAGACGATCATTGACAGCAGGAAAATTACCAGCGTGTCTTTGAACAGCCGTTCAAGTAAATACGGTTGATTGTTCATTTGAAACTTCCTTTACAGTCGCCGCGCCGTCAAAGCTTAATGAGCAAGTTGTTCAGCTTCAAGACGTTGACATAATCAAATTCGGTCGCCATCTTTCGGACAAGCCGAATGCCGATATGTGAGAACGGGTCGTCGGGATTGTAAAGTTCTGCCCATTTCTTCGGGTTGAAAGGTCGGCAATCGTCTCGCAGACGGAGAATAACCTGTTCGCCCTTGATGATTATGCGAATGTCGACGAAATGTTTCTTGCCGTCGTCGAAGCCGTAATCGACGATGTTGCCCGCCATCTCCTCAATGCACAAGCCCGATAATTTACTGCGCCGCTCCTCAATGCCTTGAGATTCGCAGAAAGCTTGAGCGCGTATGGAAAGGTTCATTACCTCCGCCATTGACGTGACGGTTATGTTGAGTTGCTTATCTGCGGGAACGTCAAAGTCTTTAGGCAACAGCAGATAATCGTCGAGCTTGAAAGTTATTCGTCCGCAATGATAACAAACTATGCAGAATATCATTATCAGCGACGCGACGTAACTCAATGGGAAAGCCAACCATAAGCCATCCATGCCGAGATACGGCGTCAAAATCAAAACTATCGGCACAATGAATGCGATGTTGTCGGCAATGGTCATGTTGCTTACAAGTTTGTATCGCCCGTAAGCTTGATAAAACCGCTGGATAATCATTCCGATTGTGCACGGCGGCAAAAACAGTACGAACGTCCGAAGACCTTCAATCGTCATTTGATAAGTCTCCGTGTCCGATTCGACCGTGTATAACTTCGCGATTAGCGGTGCCGCCAAATACACGCCCGCCACAATCGCAAAGGTGAGTATCAGCGCATATTTCAGCGAAATTTTCATCAGGTGCAAGATTGAGTGACGGTCTTGTTCGCCGATTAAAATTCCGCCGATCATTTGCGTCGACGAGCCGAGAGCTTTCGGGAATATTTCCGCCATTTCCAAGAAATTTATGACTGCGGAATAAGCGGCGATACCGACTCCGCCGCCCAACGCAACAACCGTCCGCGTGAGAAACGACACCCTCAAAAGCGACGAGACGCGTCTCAAAATTTCGGTGGAGCCGTTCAAAAAAATTTGCGGCAGATGTTTTATGCTGAAGTTTTTGGGCAACAGTTTGAAGCTTGCCTCCGGCTTGCGAAAGTGCATAAACAAGACGCCCGCCGTAAGCCAATAAGATATTGACGTGACAAGAGCCACTTCCCAAATGGTGCCGTTCAATACGAACACGACAAACAAATCGCCGACAATGTTGCACCCCGACAAAACCGTCGCCGAATACACCGCACGCCGTCTGTCGCTGTCAAGTTGCATTATCGGCGTCAAGAGCGTAACTGCCGCGACTGCCGGTAAGCCGAACGAATACCCCAAGAAATATTGAGTCGTCCGCAAACGAATTTCTCCGAGGTCTTCGGTCGCGCCGAGCAGGTCGGCAATTTGCTCCGTGAATAAAAGCGTCCCGAACGTCATCAAAAACGACACGCTCAACGTCACGATTAATGCTTGCGAAAAAATTTCGTTCGCCTCTTGCAGGTCGCCTTTGCCCAAACTTTTACTGCACAGAATTTGCATTCCGAGCACCATAATGCTTGGGAAAATACCGACGAATTTTTGATAGGGCAAAACCAATCCAATTGCCGCGATTGAGTCCCTGCCGAGAAAACTGCCGACGATTATGCCGTCAATTACGTAGCCGAGGATTGAGATGAACAGCGACAGCAGGAAAATTACCAGCGTGTCTTTAAACAGTCGTTCAAGCAAATACGGTCGATTGTTCATTTCAAAAACTCCCAACGCTCGTAAGGCGATCAATCATTTCAACTTTGTCGCGGCTCATGAAGTGCAAATCGCTGACCAAAACTTTGCGGACGTAATGCTTGGCGGTTTGTCCGTTGTCGAAGGTGTAATAACTGCTTGCCGCGTGAATTACGAGCGGTTCGCCCGCTTCGTCGGTGCCCAGATACATCATCACGTGCGACGGCGTAAACAGCAATGCGCCGGGCTTTGACTTGCGCAAAATATCAAGCCGTTGTTGACGCGACATGTTCTTGAGTGAAATTGAACGCGACATAGCTTTTTCCTGCTTATCGGCGTCGCGGGGAAGTTCAATGCCGACACTGCGATAAACGTCCTGCACGAAGGCGGAGCAATCGACGTTCTTGCCGATACCGCCCCAGCCGTAATCTTCGCCCAAAAATCTGAACGCCTGCCGAATCAAATTGTTTTCACTGCAGGCAAGCGCGCCTTTGACGACGCCGTTATCGTTGGGAATGTTCAAGCCCTGTTCAATGATTGTGCCGTTGGCGTCGACGGCGGGCATGTAAATCGCCCATGAGCCGTCCTTTTGCAGGTCGGCGGCGCGGAGCAAAACTTTGCCGCCCATTTGATAGAACGCCTTGCCGCGCGGAATTGTCTTGCGGCTGGCAATGACCGTCAGATAATTTTGCGGGTCGACGTATTTAAGCCACGTCGTCCTGTCGGTGAAGGCAAGCGCGGACGGCTTGACCCAGCCGGCATACGTGCGCGACTCGACGAAGACGAATTGCTTATCCTTGCTGTCAATCAGCACAATGACGGGCTCGCTCGGATCAATGACCGTCGCCTGCAGTTGGTCGTAATGCGTATCGTCCTTGCTCATAAACCAGCCTTCGGCTTCGGGCAGGTGTCGCATATCCGTGCGGTCGATTGTCAGCGCGTAACGAATTTCGCAGACCTTCGGCAGTTCGTCAAGTCCGCAATTTTGCTTGGCGTGCGTGAAACTGAATTCCGTCAACGCCGCGCCGTTTTTGAAGAGTTTCGGGACTTCCTTGTCGTTGAAGTTGCCGTGCATCATTGCGCCGATAATTTTATTCGCAAGCCATTGCGTGTAAACTTTTTCGGGATATTTCGGCAGGTCGACGATTGTATTCGCGCTCTTCTGGCGAATTTGCAGATTGAGCATGTCCAAATCCTGCGTCGCGACGAAGACAGCTTCGCCCGACTTATTTTTGCCGACCCAGTAATCAGCCGTCGCGCGGTTATCTTGAATGGCAAGGGCGGCTTGAGCCGTCGACGTTAGCAACATAAAAATCACCCCGAGCAATGTAAAAAATTTTTTGGTCATGTTAAGTCACCCTCCTTGGAAAAATCGTGCCGACGGATTCGCCGCTCAATGCCCGCCGCAAATTTCCGACGACGCCTCCGTTGATGATGAGCATTGTCACGCCGTGAGCCGTTGCGAACTTCGCCGCCTGCACCTTCGTGAACATGCCGCCCGTACCGAGTTTCGTACCTGCGCCGCCCGCCATACGCTCAACATCCGAATCAATCGCCGCGACTTCGTCAATCAGCCGCGCAGAACTGTCGAGCTTGGGGTTGCCGTCGTAAAGCCCGTCAATGTCGCTCAAGATGATTAAAACTTCCGCGCCGATCATTGCCGCGACGATTGCCGACAAGTTGTCGTTGTCGCCGATTTTGATTTCGTCGACGGCGACGGCATCATTTTCGTTGATGACGGGTATCGCGTCCATGTCGAGGATTGCTTGCAGGGCGTTGCGGGAATTTTCGCGGGCGTGGTCGTCAGCGGCATTTTCGCCCGTCAAAAGAATCTGCCCGATTGTTTGACCGTATTCCGCGAAAAATTTTTCGTAAATGTGCATGAGGACGCCCTGACCGATTGCCGCCAATGCTTGATTCGCGGGGATTGTCTGCGGCTTGACGCGCACGCCGAGTTTGTTCATGCCCGCAGCTATCGCGCCGGAGCTCACGAAAATTATTTCCTTGCCGGCGTTGTGCAAATCGGCTATCTCGCGCACCAAATGCTCTATCCGATAAAGATTGAGCTTGCCGCTGTCGGCGTGTGCCAATGTGCTCGTGCCGACCTTGATGACGATTCGACGCGCCTGTTTCAAATGTTCTCGTGCCGTGCTCAACCGAATCACTTCCTTTTTGTTTTTCATTATAAATTCATTTCGCTGTTTGCGCAAGGAAAATCGCGCTTTATTTTTTTGCGGGCGCGGTGTATGCTGATTGGGGCGGTGTCGGCACGGGTTGCGCAGTTCGTGACGTTTGAATTAAATTTTGTGTTGATAACCTACTTTCTTTCGGCGGCGAAAGAAAGTAGGCAAAGAAAGCCGCGCCGCCTACGAAAACGTCACGTTTTCTAACGGCGGCGACCATGGCCGCACATCCATGTGCGGCCTTCAACTCTGAAACTCAATCGGAGGAATGCGCATGTTGGAAAAAATTTTTTGCGTCGCGCCGAAATATCTTGACGAATTCAAATGCGACGGCTCCAAATGCAATGCGCTGTGTTGTCGCAATGATTGGGCGATTTTCGTCGACGCGGCGACTCGTAAAAAGTATTCGTTGTTGCCGCGTGATGAGGCGCGTGAAATTTTGCGGCACCTGCGCGGCGACTCAACGGGCGAAAAATTTTTCATCGTGCATGACGGCGTGTATTGCCCGTTCCTCGGCGCGGACAACTTGTGCCGAATCCAAAAGGCTCACGGCGAAAAATTTCTGTCGCAGGTGTGCGCAGGCTACCCGCGAATCATCACGCGCTTTGAAAATTTTCTGGAGGTTGCGTTGTCGCCGACGTGCCCCGTCGCCGCGAAATTGTTCCTGCTCAAGCGCGAGCCGTTACAATTCGTCGTGGCGGAGGCGTCGGAAAAAATTTTATGGCTCGGCGCGAATTACATTCTGCAGGGAATGCCGCACGACTTCGCGCCGCTGTTCGTCGACCTGCAACTTGCAATGGTCAAAATTTTGCAGGAACGTCGGTTGCCACTCGACGCGCGGATAATTTTATTGGGCGTCTTCCTTGAACGTGTCGAACAGCTCATCAACGGCGGAAAACTCACCTGCGCGGCGATTGAGCGGCTGTCGAAACTTTACGCGTCGGAAGTCCCGCAGATGTCGTCGGGCGCGAGACTTCCTGCCGAATTCGAGACGGTTGCCGAAAATTTTTTGGTCAACGAAATTTTTTTGGGCGCGTGGCCTTTCCGAATCGACGCGACAATCACCGACAACTACAAAATTTTCGCGGCGGTGTACAAAAATTTTTCGCGGCAATGTCGCGGCGTGCGAAGTGTCGACGAGCTTTTGATGTTGATTGGCGACGTGAGCCGCACAATCGACCACGACAACGATTGGCTGACTGATTCGGCGGAGGAGTGATTTTTATGCGGCGCGGATTGGTAATCGTGCACACGGGCGACGGCAAGGGCAAAACTACGGCGGCAATCGGCTTGGCGGCGCGAGCATGGGGCGCGGGCTTACGGGTGCTGATTTTGCAGTTCATCAAGGGCGGACGGCGTTCGGGCGAGCTTGAGGCTTTCGACGCGCTGAAAAATTTTCGACCGACGATTGAAGTCCGACAACTGGGTTTGGGCTTCATCACGGCGGAAAATTTTTCCGAGCAACAAAAATCTGCGCGGGCGGCACTTGAGCTTGCGCGGGCTGAAATTTCTTCGGGCGCGTGGGATTTAATCGTGCTGGACGAAATAAATTACGCGGTGAAGTTCAACCTGCTTGACGCGGCGGAAATTTTGTCGCTGATTGAAATTCGTCCGCCGCAAGTTCATTTGGTGTTCACGGGTCGCGACGCCTTGCCCGAACTAATCGACGCCGCAGACCTCGTCACGGAAATGAAACTCGTCAAGCACCCGCTCAAACAGGGAGTCGCCGCTCAAGCAGGCATTGAATTTTGACGACGTTGCACATTGCCGCACGCCCGACGACTTGCTATAATCGGCGCGAATAATTTTTTTTGAGGTTTACTTACATGCAAGACGAAAATTTCAAAAGCTACTACGAGGAGCAACGTACACTCCTGCGCGAGGCGTTCGCCGAAATCGGGCAGAAGGCGGAACTTTTGCTGTCGGTCGGGCAGTTGCTCATGGAGAACGGCGCGGATACAAGTCAAATTTCTCGCGACATGAAACGCGTCGCCGCGTACATGGGCATTGACGCCGAAAAATTTCACCTGCACATAATGTACACGACGCTCATGCTGAACATCAGCGACGAACATCATTCGCACACGTCGTTCCGAAAATGCGTCAAACACGCCGTCGACATGCGCATAATTTCCGGCGTGAGTCGGCTGACGTGGCGCGCAATGAAGGAACATTACACGCTGGACGAATTCAAAGGCGAACTCCATTTGATTGCAACGCGCCCGCGCTTCTACAACAAGTGGATAACGGCTTTGGCGGCGGGAACGGGTTGCGGCTCATTCTGCACGCTGTTCGGTTGCGACTTCAACGCGGCAATTTACACGGCGATAAGCGCGATTGTCGGCAAACTCGTGCAAATGCAATGTCACGACCGCTTCGGCATCAATCCGTACATGTCGATGACGTTCGCGGCGTTCGCGGCGACGCTTTGCGCGTACTTCATGCACCTGTTGCCGACAGCGACTCCGTGGCACCCGATGATTGCCGCCGCATTGTTCATGGTGCCGGGCATTCCGCTGATTAACGGACTAAGCGACATGCTCAACACCTACATAATCAGCGGCGCGGCGCGAATCATGCACACGGGAATAATTATCGGCGCAATGACATTCGGAATCGTCTTCGCAATCGGTATGGCGGACTTCGCCTCGTTCACGCAACTGGCAATGCGTCCCGAAAGTAATTACCTGCTGTTCGCGGCAGCAGCGGCACTCGGCGCGACAAGCTTTGCGATATTTTTCAACCTGCCGCCGCGACTTCTATACGCCGTGGCAATCGGCGGTGCACTGTGCGTTTGTACACGAAATTTTTTCATCTTTGAGCTGGGCTTCGGCTCGGAAGTCGGAACACTCGCGGGCGCGACATTAGTCAGCATCGTCGCCGTCGAGGCAATTCATTGGCTTCATACGCCGTCGCTGGTGCTGATTGTGCCCGCCGTAATTCCGCTTGTCCCCGGCGTGCTGATTTATCGGCTGTTGTTCGCGATAATCAATATCCGCCGCCTGACGCTCGACGAGTTGTTATCCGCCGTGCAATCGGGCGTCGACGCCTTGCTGATAATTTTGGCAATCGCAATCGGCGCGTCAATGCCGAACATTTTCGCCGCACGGTCGTTTGCCCGCCGCAGTAAGGACAAGCAAGACAAATTGCTCAACGAAATTTACGAAACCGATTTGCGCGACTGACTCGCGATAAACCTAAAGGGCCGCACATGGACGTGCGGCTCGCGACGCCGCCGTTAGAAAACGTGACGTTTTCGACAGGCGGCTGTCTTTCTTTTGCTACTTTTCTTTGGACAAGCAAAGAAAAGTAGACCACATACACAAAAGTTATTTCAACGCTTGAATCAGCGAATCGACCCGCCACGTCAACACGCCGCCGCCCCGCCCTTGACAGCGCAAGGCAAATGTGATAGCGTGCCAACGATTTAAAACCATTTCACGAAAGCGAGGCATAAGAATGCGCAGATTGTTATTCACATCCGAATCCGTCACCGAAGGTCACCCCGATAAGGTCGCGGACAGAATTTCCGACAGCATCTTAGACGAAATCATGGAGCACGACCCGCAAGGTCGCGTCGCCTGCGAAACGCTCGTCACAACGGGTCAAGTTCACGTCGTCGGCGAAATTTCTACGACTTGCTACGTCGACATCCCCAAAATAATTCGCGGAGCAATTCGCGACATCGGCTACACAAATTCAGCTTACGGCTTCGACGCGGACACCGTCGGAGTGCTCGTTTCGCTGGACGAACAATCCCCCGACATTGCGCAGGGCGTCAACAAATCAATCGAGGCTCGCGAAGGCGATATGGCGATTGAAGACGCTATCGGCGCGGGCGATCAAGGTATGATGTTCGGCTACGCGACGAACGAAACTCCCGAATACATGCCGTTGCCGATAAGTTTGGCTCACAAACTTGCCCGCCGCCTTGCCGAAGTTCGCAAAGTCACGCACGAAGTCAACTATCTGCGCCCCGACGGCAAAACGCAAGTCACCGTCGCTTACGAAGGCGGCAAGCCCGTCGCAGTCGATACCGTCGTCATCTCCACGCAACATAATCCCGACGTTTCGCTTGAGCAAATCAAGCGCGACATGATTGAATACGTCGTTAAGCCCGTCGTCCCCGCCGAACTTTTGACGGCTGAAACAAAATTTTTCGTCAATCCCACGGGCAAATTCGTCATCGGCGGTCCGCAAGGCGACAGCGGCTTGACGGGCAGAAAAATCATCGTCGACACTTACGGCGGTTGGGCACGTCACGGCGGCGGCGCCTTCAGCGGCAAAGATCCGACGAAAGTTGACCGCTCCGCTGCCTACGCCGCACGCTACGTCGCAAAGAACGTTGTCGCCGCAGGTCTTGCCGACGAATGCGAAATTCAGCTTGCCTACGCAATCGGCGTCGCCTATCCCGTCAGCGTCCGCGTCGAAAGTCACGGCACCGCCAAAGTCGACGAGGCTTTGATTGAACGGCTCGTTAAGGAAAACTTCGACCTGCGACCCGCCGGCATAATCAAGATGCTCGACCTGCGCCGCCCGATTTACAAGGCGACTTCCGCTTACGGGCACTTCGGCAGGATGGACGTCGACTTCACATGGGAACGCACCGATAAAGCCGACATCCTCCGCCGCGCCGCAGGGCTTGCCGATTGACATTGCAAACTGCTTGTGATAAATTTTTCGCGGCAAAAAAATAAAGCGTCCGAAGACGCCCGAACTTGATTAAAGCAGTCTACTCCCGTTATATTAGCAGTATATAACAGAGATCGTTGGCCTCTTGAGCTCCTCCAAGCTTAGGAGGTCGTTCCTGTCAGCAGCCAAAGAATCATGATTACGAGAATGATCATCCTCAACATGCTTATGCCCCCTTTCCGGGGGTTGATTGACTGCTCCGCCCGTCGTATGACTGCGCAAGTTCAACGCGGGAAATATATCACACGCGCCGAACAGTTTCAAGCCGTCATTGACAGCGGGCGTTATCTGTGATAAATTTTTCGTGGTAAAAAATAAAGCAATTTTACCCCCGTAATATGTATGAGATGTTACCGGAGACTTCAGCCTCTAAGCTCGCCAAAGCTTAGCCGGTTGTATTTGTTATCAGCCAAAGAATCACAAATTTCAGCCTCTTGAGCCCCGCAAGGGTTGGGAGGCTACATTTGTTAATGCGCGTCCCGAAAAATTTTCAACGCGAGGTGAGTTCAATCGAATATCGGTTATTGAAACTTTTAAGCGGTATCGTTTGTATGATGCCGCTGAATTTTTGTATGACGGTCGGGCGCGGCTTGGCACGGCTGATTTGGCTGTTCCTGCCGCGCAAACGTAAACGGCTTGCAATCGACAACGTCCGCAAATGTTTGCACGTATCGGCGGCGGAAGCTGAACGCATTGCCCGCGAAAGTACCGTTCAATTCGGCGCGATATTCGTGGAGGTTTTGTCGTTCCCGAAGCTCAAAGACGATATGGCGGCTCACGTCAAAGTTGTCGGGCTCGAACATTTAACGCGCTACAAAAACTCAAGCGACAAAGGCGCGGTCATTGCCACGTGCCACAGCGACAACTGGGAACTTATGGGCGGTGCCTTCGCGCAAAACGGTATTCCGCTCGTCGGCGTCGCGAAAAAACAACGCTCCGAGGGCGCGGACAAATTCATCAACGAATTCCGCACGGGAATCGGAATGCACATAACTTATCGCAGCGGCGTGCGCGAAATGTACAAAATGCTCGACGACGGACAGTTTATCGGCTTGATTATGGATCAAGATGTCGGGCGCACGGACGGCGTCGTCGTGAAGTTTTTCAATCAAGCGACGAACTTTGTGACGGGCGCGGCGAGTATGTCGCGTTTCCGCAAGGTGCCGATTTTCCCCGCGTTCATGCACAGGAATTCCGACGGCACGCACACGTTGGAGGTCTTCGCTCCGTTGCAGGTTGAAAAGACTTCCGATAAGCACGCCGACCTTAAGCAGATGACGCAACGGCTTGCGATGCTGATTGAACAGCACGTCCGCAAATATCCCGCCGAATGGTTTTGGTTGCATGACCGTTGGAAGTCCATGCGCGTCGAATTTGAGCCGGAGGAGGTTGCTGACTTTGAGGCGGCTTTGGGCATTGCTGATAATGTTCGCGCTGATTATGTTGCCCGCGAACGTTAGCGCGATTGATTTTCCCGTGACAAGTCCGTTCGGTTGGCGGATACACCCCATTTCGGGCGAATGGAAATTTCATGCGGGCGTTGACTTGGGCTACGCTTACGGCACGTACATTGCGGCGGTCTTCGACGGGCAGGTCGTCACGGCGGGCGACTTCGGCGACGGCTACGGCAATCAAGTCCTGCTGTATCACCCAGCGATTGACGCTTACACGCGCTACGCCCACTGCAGTGCGATTCACGTCGCGGCGGGGCAAACGGTTGTCGGCGGGCAAGTCATTGCGCAAGTCGGCTCCACGGGCTATTCGACGGGTCCGCACCTGCACTTAGAATATATAATTCGCGTCGGCAACGTTTACCAATACGCTGACCCGCTGACACTGTGGCAATAAAAAAATTCCCTCGACGATTTGTCGGGGGAAATTTTTTTTATGTGCGGATTATGTCGCCCTTAAGCAGGAATGTTTGCGCGTGAGTGATTTTGACTCGGACAATGTCGCCCGCACGTTCCGAACCGTGAGTGAACAGCACCAGCTTATTGGAGCGCGTTCGTCCCGTGAAAATTTTTTCGTCAGTCTTACTTGCGCCCTCGACAAGCACATCAACCGCCGTATCGACCAGCGCGGAATTTTTCGCAAGGCTGATTTCGTTTTGCACGTTCATGAGCTCGGCAAGGCGGCGGTGCTTAGTTTCGTCGTCAATCTGATTCGGGAAGGTTGCGGCGGGCGTCCCCGACCGTTTTGAGTAAATGAACGTAAACGCCGCGTCGAACTTGACTTCGCGCAAAAAATTCAACGTCGCGGAAAAATCGTCGTCGGTCTCGCCGGGGAAGCCGACAATTAAATCTGTC
Source organism: Quinella sp. 1Q7 (assembly GCA_015206805.1). GTDB lineage: Bacteria > Bacillota > Negativicutes > Selenomonadales > Selenomonadaceae > Quinella. The sequence goes on from JADEZP010000037.1 coordinate 15,016, forward strand.
GTCAAGCTGACGTGCGGAATTGCCGCGCGGATTTTTTCGACGAGCCGCAGATATTTTTCGACGGTGTAGCCGCGATTCATGCGCCGTAAAATTTCGTTGCTGCCGTGCTGAACGGGCAGGTGTATGTGTTCGCAGATGTTTTGTCCGTCGGCAATGGCGGCAATCAGCGCGTCGGATAAGTCTTTCGGGTGACTGGTCATAAAGCGCACACGTTCGACGCCAAGTTTGTCGCAAGCCGTCAACAGCTCCGCGAAGGTCATTCCGCCCGCGTAAGAGTTGACGTTTTGTCCAAGCAACGTAATTTCCTTGAAGCCCTCGGCGACGGCTTGACGAACTTCCGCGAAAATTTCTTCGGGCGGACGACTGCGCTCACGACCGCGAACGTGCGGCACTATGCAATACGTGCAAAAATTGTTGCAACCGTACATAATCGGCACGAACGTCGAAACACTTCCGCCGCGCAGGGGAAAGACTTCGCTCGGAATTTCGCCGCTGACGTTCGACGTGTCGACGATATGTCGCCGCTCAAGCTCAAGACTTCGGACGACGCGGGCGACTTCGGAACTTTGCCCCGTACCCAAAACGAAATCGACATGCGGCGCACGCTTGATGAGATTCGCGCCCTCCTTTTGCGCCATGCAACCCGTCACGCCCAAAATCAGATTCGGCTTGAGCCGCTTGAGTGCCTTGAAGCGACCGATTTGCCCGAAAACTTTGTCCTCGGCAGTGGCGCGGACGCAACACGTGTTGATTAAAATCAAGTCTGCGTCGTCGGCGTCGTCGGTCAAGCCGTAGCCGATTTGTCGCAGGAGTCCCGCCATTCGTTCGCTGTCGGCGACGTTCATTTGACAGCCGTAAGTTAAAAGTTTAAGTTTCTTTTCCATATGTGTATTGTATCATATCGGCGGTTGTACTACCAAATTTTTTTGGGTATCATATCGGCGGTTGCACTACCAAATTTTTTTGGAGTGGTAACGACGTTGACTGAGAAAAAATTTTTTCTTGCACGAAAGGGGAACACATCATGAAAAAATTTATCGCCGCCGCATTGTGCGCGGGACTGCTGATTAATTCGGGGATTTACGCCGCGCCCGCGCTTGCCGCAGAAAATTCACGCTACATCGGTTCGACGATACCTGCGGACAACGCCTACATTCCCGGCGGAACAAGATTTAAAGTTCGATTTACCAAAAACATTTCGTCCGACAAAATTTACAAAGGCGAGCCCGTCCCGATAGTTACCGCGCAAAATATCATCGTCAACGGCGTCGTCGTCATTCCCGCCGGCACGAAGGTCAAGGGCTTTTTCACCACGGCGCGGGAAGCGGGCTACGTCGGACGCGCAGGCAAGATTGGATTTACCGTTGAATCCGTCGCGGCTTTGAACGGCGTCGAAATTCCTTTGCATTGCGTGGAGACTGTTCGCGGCAACAATGACGTTGCGGGCTCCATTGCGGTCATGTTGTTACTATCTCCACTCGGCGGCTTTTTCATGAAGGGCAGAAATGCTCGTATTCCCAAAGGTATGCAGTTTGAAGTGGAAGTGCCTTTTGATTCGGATTTGGAAGCGTCGCTTTATTTTCTTGCGGAAGATATGAACGCGTGGCAACCGCATGGCGTTTCCGTCAAGTTGAAATAATTACGGGCGACGAACTTTTATTGCGGCGGCGTGAGCTTGAAGCCCTTCCGTCAACGCGAGGTGAATTATATGTTCCGCCGCGTCGAGCAAGTCGCCGCGCGTGTAACTGATGATGCTTGTGCGCTTGAGGAACGTTTCGACATTGAGCACGGAAAAAAATTTCGCGGTGCCGCCCGTCGGCAAAACGTGATTCGGTCCCGCCAAATAATCGCCGAGCGGTTCGGGTGAGTTTTCGCCCAAGAATATCGCGCCGGCGTTTTTAATTTTCGGCAACAACGTGAACGGCTCCCGCGTCAAAAGTTCGAGATGTTCGGGCGCGGAATGATTCGCGAAATAAACAGCCTCGTCCAAATCCTGCGCGACGACGATTAAGCCGTTGCGTTCGATTGCGGCGGCGGCAATTTCCTTGCGCGGCAGACGTTGAATTTGTTCGTCGACGTAAGCGGAAATTTTTTCGGCAAGACTTGCGCTGGTGGTGATTGCGATACTGCAAGCAAGCGGGTCGTGTTCAGCCTGACTCAACAGGTCGGCGGCGGCGTAGACGGGATTGGCAAACTCGTCGGCGATAATCAAAATTTCGCTGGGACCCGCAAGCATGTCGATATCGCAGTGCCCGTAGACTTCCTTTTTGGCAAGCGTGACGAAAATATTTCCGGGACCGACAATTTTATTGACGCGGGGAATTTTTTCCGTGCCGAACGCCATAGCGGCAATCGCCTGTGCTCCGCCGACGCGAAAAATTCTGTCGACGCCCGCAAGTTTCGCGGCGGTCAGGACGTGCGGATTCGTATTGGGCGTGCACATGATGACTTCGCGAACGCCCGCGACTTTTGCGGGGATAACGTTCATCAGCACGCTTGACGGGTAAGCGGCAGTCCCGCCGGGCACGTAGACTCCGACGCGGTCAAGCGGAATAATTTTTTGTCCGAGCAGGGAATTTTCTCCGCGACAGGTTATCCACGAGCGCGGAAGTTGTTCGGTGTGGAAGCGACGAATATTTTCCGCCGCGACTTCAAGCGACGATAAAACGCGCGACTCCAGATGAATTTCGCCCGGTGCCAACTCAAAATCTTTCAGCTCGACGCCGTCAATTTTGCGCGTCCAATCGATAACGGCGGCGTCTCCGCGACTGCGCACATCCGCGACAATTCGGCGGACGATCTCGCTTGCGGTCAGGTCTTCGCCGAAAATTTTTTGATTCGCCGCACGAACTTTCGGCGACAGTTCCAGCTCATCGAAAGACTTTTTTATAAGCAGACGTTCCACCGCCTCACGACCGACTTCCGTGCTGTTGATAATCCTCATGTTGTTTCCTCCAAAATTTTTCTGTTACTTTAGCGCAAAACTTTCAAGTTGACAAGTTTAACACTTTGCAATACGATTGACAAAGTTTTTTTCGGGAGGTGCGGCAGTTGTCGCTGAAAGATACGAGCAAATTTTTGAGCCTGCTGTTGCGCCACAAACCGCAACTTGTCGGGCTGGAGCTTGACGAGCACGGTTGGGCTGACGTTGACGATTTGATTCGCCGCGTGAGCCGCCGACGCCCGCTTGACCGCGCGACGCTTGAGCAAATTGTCGCGACGGACGATAAGCAACGATATTCCTTCAGCGCGGACGGCAAATTGATTCGCGCCAATCAAGGACACTCAATCGCGGTGGACGTGGAGCTTGCCGAACTTGAGCCGCCGCCGATTCTGTATCACGGCACGGGCGCACGATTTGGTTCGTCAATTACTGCACAAGGTCTGCTGAAAATGTCGCGGCTGTATGTACACCTGTCGAGCGACATTGAGACTGCGCGCAAGGTCGGACGGCGACACGGCGTCCCGAAAATTTTTCGCGTCGACAGCGGCAGGATGTTCGCGGACGGCTTTAAGTTCTTCCGCTCCGTCAACGGCGTATGGCTGACGGAACACGTTCCCGCAAAATATTTGGAGGAGATGTTTTAATGCAGAGCTACACTTTTCAACCGAGGCGCGTCTGTTCCAAGCGGATTGACTTCGCGCTTGACGAGGCGGGTCGTCTTCATGATGTGGAGTTTACGGGCGGTTGCCCCGGCAATTTGCAGGCAATCGGCAAACTCGTCGAGGGCAAGGACGCGGCTGAAATCGCCGACATTTTGCGCGGCAATGACTGCGGCGGACGCGGCACATCTTGCGCCGACCAGCTTGCGGAGGCGATTGACGCGGCACTTGCAAAGCGTTCGGCTTAAAATTTTTTCGGAGGTATCGTCATGGACAAACAAACATTAATCGGCAAAATCAAATCGATGGCGGCGGCACCGAGCTGTTGCCCCGAACTCAAGGCGGCGGCTCAAGCTTACTTCGACGCTGTCGGCACGGCTGACGAAAAAGTTGCCGCGCAGAATCTTGTTGCCGAAATTGCGGAGGACATCACGCCGATTGACGGACTGGTCGCCTTCGCGCATTCGGCTCACGCGGCTGAAATTTTCGGCGCGGACGGTGCAAAAAAATTCGCCGCACATGCCGACGAACTCAAAGCAAGCGGCGCGAAATACTGCGACTGCGGCGCGTGTGCCCCCGGTCAAGAAATTCTTGCCAATAAAGAAATTCTCCTTGCTTGATGCGTTTGACACATTCGGACAAAAAATTATCCCGTCGAAAATTTCGGCGGGATTTTTTTATTTGGTCTTGACACGGCGCGTAAGGAGTCGCTAGAATTCCAAAAAAGTTTTTGGTTTCAGATTTGCATTGGGAGGAATTTTTATGAGCACGATCACCAATGAAAATTACGCACAACTGGTTCAAGGCACGAAATACGCCGACACAATCAGCAACAACGCGTTCAGGGTCACAATCAGCGCGGACGCGGGCGACGACGACATTTGGAACGGCAGCAGTTATAAAAAAAGCGGTTCGGAATACCTTTGGCACAGCGTCGGTCACTTCGCCTCAATCAACGGCGGCGCGGGCAATGATACAATCAGCAATTACAGCAGTGATTCCACATTGCGCGGCGGCAACGGCAATGATTCAATCGTCAACAGCGGTTATCCGTATATTGACAACCACGGCATTTACACCGGCATCGGCGTTTTGATTGACGGCGGCAAAGGCAACGATACCATCGAAAACAACGGCGCGAATTCGACAATCCTCGGCGGCGCGGGCAATGATTCAATCCGCAATTACTCACGGTTTGACAACAAAGGCGATTTCGGCAAGAGCATGCTGATTAACGGCGGCACGGGAAACGATACAATCTGGAACAGCGACTTGAGCAGCAACTGTACATTCCTCGGCGGCGCGGGTAACGACCACATCGAAAATAACGCCTCCAACGTCACAATCGCGGGCGGCACGGGTAACGATACAATCACCTTGGCATCCGACGCTTCAAGCAACGTAATCAATTACACGTCGGGCGACGGCAACGATAAAATTTACGGCTTCAACGGCAGCTCGGTGCTCCGAATCGGCGACGGCAAAGGCACTTACTCCACGACCGAAAGCGGCGACAACATTATCGTCACCGTCGGCAAGGGCAAGATAACAATCGTCGGCGGCGCGGACGTGGACGAATTGCACATCGACGGCGCGTTGGTGTCGAACGTGGCGAAGTCGACGACGGCGAAAGTCACTGCCGACCCCGAAATAAAATTCATCACTGCCGCCAAACGCTCGAATGCAATCAACATAACGGGCAACAAGCTTGCGAATTCGATTGTCGGCGGCAACGGCACGGATATTTTAAGCGGCGGTTACGGTACGGACACATTGAGCGGCGGCAAGGGCAACGACAGCTTGAGCGGCGGCAAAGGCAGCGATAAACTCCTCGGCGGCGACGGCGCGGACACACTCAACGGCGGCACGGGCAACGATACTTTGACGGGCGGCAAAGGTGCGGACGTTTTCGTTTACAGCGGCGGCAACGATATCATCACCGATTACGCGACGGGCGATAAAATTTCCGTCGGCGGCGCAATTTCCAAGGCGACAGTCAGCGGCAAAAACGTCGTCTTCACCGTCGGGACGGGCTCGCTCACCGTCAAGAACGGCAAGAATAAGAAACTCGCGCTCACGGATTCGGCAGGCAAATCTTATACGGCGGTCGTCAGCGCGTCCAATGCCATGAAAGTCACGCTCACCGATACTTACACTTCGCCCGCCACGCTCGACGCAGGCATTAAGACTGTCGACGCCTCCTCGCGGAAAAAAGCTCTCAATCTCACGGGCAACTCGCTTGCGAACTCAATCAAGGGCGGCAGCGGTAACGACACGCTCACGGGCGGCAAGGGCAACGATTCGCTTTGGGGCAACGGCGGCAACGACACGTTCATTTACTCAAGCGGCGACGGCAAAGATGTTATTTACGGCTTCGGCAACAATGACCTGTTGCAAATTACGGGCGGCACCGTCACCGCAAGTTACAACAGCTCCAAAAAGGAAGTCGCGTTCAAAGTCGGTTCGACCGCCGACGCAATCACGCTGAAGAGTTTCGGCACGACGACAACTTTCCACGTCAACAGCACGACTTATCAGCTTAGCGGCGGCAAGCTCACTCAAAAATAATTTTCGGCGCAAAAAAATTTATCCCGTCTCCAAAATCGGAGGCGGGATTTTTTGTGCGGAGTTCAAGCCGTCACGCCGCGCAAAATTTCCAATGATAACCGCAAGATTTGTCGTCGACACGTTGGGGAACGCGAACTGTTACAGTTATCAAAACGTTGGATAGAACACCCGCAGGATGCAACGTCACGTTGCCGCCGGTCTCGACGCACTTAACACGGCGGCTGATGTCGGGACGTTTTTTGCCTGTATGGTTGAGACGGAGTTTTTCGCGAGCCTTATCCGAAATGCCGTGTCCTTCCGTGCGGATGTTGTATTCGGGCTTCAATGTGCTCAAATAAAAATCTTCCCGCGCAGTGAGTTCTTCGGGCGCGCACTCTTCGAGGACTTCAAACGTAAATTTGTCGACGCCGTAAAGTTCAAAGTCTTCACGCACTCCGTCGGGAGGTTTGCGCTTATGCTGATTGAATCGCCGCTTAATGTCGATGTTCTGCCCGACGTATCGCTTGCCGTTCACGGTGCAGGTGATTTGATATATACCGATAATTTTCTTAGCCATAGCCCAATTCCAAAATCACGACTCATATTCTGCGTTAATAGCTACGTAGCGATACGATAGGTCACAACTATACACCGTCGCCTTTGAATCGCCGAGTCCGAGGTCAATGTCGATAACGATGTCGTGTTCAGTCAAAAGCTTTCTGGCGGCGTCTTGATTGAATTTCGTGACGAGCCCGCCCGCGTAAACGGTAATGTCGCCGAATTTTATCGTGACTTTTTCGGGGACGATTTCCACGCCCGAATAGCCGACCGCGCAGATAAAACGTCCCGCGTTGGGATCTTGCCCGAAGATGGCGGTTTTGCAAAGCGGGGAGTTCGCGACAGCCATTCCGACTTGTTTGGCGTCGGCAAAAGACTT
>JADEZP010000123.1 GCA_015206805.1 Quinella sp. 1Q7
CGAGATACGGCGCGATTTTTTCGAGAATGTGCGCGGGAATGTGCGGCAGGTTTACGGCGGTCGCGACGGGGCGATTGTTCAGCGCGTCGATAATTCCCCTTGCCACGTCGACGGAAACGCCGATTTGCGCTTCAACGGTCGAGGCTCCGAGGTGCGGCGTCAAAATGATATTCGGCACTGAACGCAGCGGCGAATCTTCGGCGAGCGGCTCATTTTCAAACACGTCGATTGCCGCGCCCGCAACAAGTTTTTCCGTGAGCGCGGTCGCCAAATCGTGTTCGTTGATGATTCCGCCGCGTGCGCAGTTAATCAGTCGCACGGTCGGCTTCATAAGTTTCATTTGCTCAAGCGCGATCATATTGCGCGTCTTATTTGTCAGCGGCATGTGCACCGTTATGAAGTCGGCAGTCCGAAACAGCGCGTCGAGGTCGACGAGTTTCACGCCGAGATTTTTAGCGCGTTCTTCGCTGACGAACGGGTCATACGCGACGACGCTCATATCGAACGACTGCGCACGCTTTGCGACGCCCGCGCCGATTTTGCCGAGCCCGATAATGCCGAGGACTTTGTTGCGCAGCTCCACGCCGACAAATTTTTTTCGGTCCCACGCGCCGCCGTGCATTGAGGCGTTGGCTTGCGGAATGTTGCGGCTGACGGCGAGCATCATCGCGAAGGTGTGTTCAGTCGCGGCGATTGTGTTGCCGTCGGGCGAGTTGATGACGATAATGCCGCGTTCGGTCGCCGACTCCACGTCAATGTTGTCGACGCCGACGCCCGCGCGCCCGATAATTTTCAAACGCGCCGCACGCTCCAAAACGTCCGAGGTCACCTTCGAGGCACTGCGGACAATTAGCGCGTCGAACTGCGGAATAATTTCCAACAGCTCGTCGTGAGAAATTTTGTCGCGAATTTCCACGTCGAAATTTTTCTTGAGCAGGTCGATACCTTCGTTGGCAATGCCGTCTGCCGCCAAAATATGGAACATAATTTTTGTCTCCTTCGCTGAAAAATTTTTGTAACCGCGCTGATTATGCCACATTGAAATTTTCGCCGCAAGGGCAGGGAAAAGCGCGGGCTTATCGAAAACACTTTGACGAGGTGTTTGCCGTGGCTGTTGAGATTGAACGAAAATTTTTGGTCGACAAGCGTAAACTGCGCGGGTTGAAATTTTCAAGCGAGGAACAAATTTCGCAGGGCTATCTGTCGCGGCACCCGACCGTTCGCGTGCGGCTGACGGACAATCGCGGCTACTTGACGATAAAATCTTCGACGCGCGGCATTTCGCGCAACGAATACGAATACGAAATTCCTGCCGACGACGCCGCCGAGCTGTTGAAACTTTGCGGGCGCAACGTCCTGAAAAAATATCGCCGCACAATTTTTTACGGCGGGCACACGTGGGAGATTGACTTTTTCGCGGGACGGCACGCGGGCTTGATTGTCGCGGAGGTTGAGCTTGAGCGGGCTGACGAGTCGCTTACCCTGCCCGATTGGGTCACGCAGGAGGTCTCTGATGATTCGCGCTACTTCAACTCCAATTTGGTCAAGGACGGCTTGCCGCGACAGTAAATTAAAAATTTTTGACACTTGCCTGTGAGGTGAGGCATTTGGTTTCAGAGTGGGAATTGTTTTTGCGATTGACGTTGGCTTGCGTATTGGGCGGCATAATCGGCTACGAGCGTCAAAGTCGGCGCAAATCGGCGGGCTTGCGAACAAACGTACTTGTCTGCCTCGGATCGTGCTTGATTATGGTTTTGAGCGAGGCTTTGTATTTCCACGTCGAAGGTCGCACGAACGCTGACCCCGCACGCTTGGCGGCGCAGGTCGTCAGCGGCATCGGATTTTTGGGCGCGGGCGCAATCATGAAGGAAGGCTTAACCGTCACGGGCTTGACGACGGCGGCTTGCTTATGGGTCGTGTCGGGCGTCGGATTGGCTGTCGGCGCGGGCTACTATTCGGGCGCGCTGTTCACGACGGCTTTAATTTTCGCCACGCTCGGAACTTTGTCGCGCATTGACGAATGGGTCATGCACGAAAAAAATTTGCTCATAACAATCCGCACGAAAGACAAGCCCGGTCAACTCATGCACATCAGCTCGTGTATTGACGACCTGCAGCTGAAAATCCGCGACGTTAAAGTTAAGGGCGACGACGATTCGGCGGACACGCTGATAATCGAAATGGAAGTTTACAATCAGCGCGCGCTGAAAAATGTTATCGTGCTCGACGCGGTCAAGCGGATTGACGGCGTTATCAGCGTCGACGTAAGCTAAGGAGGTTTACATGGATTCAAAAAAAGTTTGTGAAATTTGTGATTTCGGTTATTGGTTGCGCACGAAATATCGTGGTGCCGATTCACCCGAAGGTGATTTTTATGCCGACATGATTAGAGACATACACAGACATCGTCCGCCATTTCATCGGCATTACAATCCTTATGTGCGGTGGACAAATTCTTACGATTGGATAAAAAATCATCTTGAAGAATTGGGAGCTTGTAACGCAGCCGTGGAAACTTTTGAAGAGCTTTGGAAGAAATACTTACGAGATTGTCCCGAAGGTGCGAAACGAATTGAAGCTATGGTCAGTGAATAATGCCGTGAATTATTTGAACGGTGAGTTGTCGACGTGAGCTAAGGAGGGTTTATTTTGAAACTCGGTAAAATTTTTGCGGCGGGCATTTTGAGCTTGAGTTTGTTGACGGGAACTGCGTATGCCGCGCCCGCGTGGAGTCTGCCTGCGGGCGGAAAAGTTTTCGCTTCCGACGCCGACAAGCAAGTTTACGTCGAAGACCACATGAAGAAATTTTTTAGCGATAAAACGGAGCCGACGTTCACTGCGCCCGACAAGTGGACTTACGAAAAATTCACTGTCAACGGCGTGCAGGTTGAGCGGCTCGTCAATCCCAAGCAGAAAAAATCTTCGCGTGTCTTCCTGCAACTTCACGGCGGCGGATACATCGGACCTTTGAGCTATTGGTATCGCGACCTTGCCGTCAAGCAGGCGGTGATGACTGACGCGCGCGAAGTTTGGCTGGTCGATTATCGCCTTGCGCCCGAACACGTCTACCCCGCCGCACTCGACGATGCCGCGCAGGTTTATACGGAGATGTTGAATCGCGGCGTCGATCCGAAAAATTTAATCGTCTTCGGCGACTCGTCGGGCGGAAATTTGGCGTTGGAGCTGTCGATTCGTCTGCGCGAAGAAAATTTGCCGCAACCCGCCGTGTTGATTTTGGCGTCGCCGTGGACGACGTTCGAGCCTGACGCGCCGTCACGAATAAACAATGCCGACCGCGACTTAGTGTTGGGCAAGACAAATCCCGTGATGTACGAAGGCGTGCGCACACCCGTTTACGGCGGCGACTTGCCGTTGAATGACCCGCGACTGTCGCCGATTTACGCGGACTTGACGGGCTTGCCGCCGACGCTGATTCAAATCGGCGGGCACGAGCTTTTTGTCGACGACGGAATTGAGTTGCTCAAAAAGGCGACGGCTGACGAACTCAACGTAACGCTGTCCGTTTATCAAGGAATGCCGCACGTCTTCGCAATGCTGTTGCCCGACCTCGACGACAGCATAAAATCTTTCGCGGAGATAAAATCTTTCGTGAATCTGCACATGTCAAACCAAACTCAACGGAAAGGAAGACCTTAATGAATTACGACATCATCGATACGATTGTCCGCACGGCGATTGACGCAATGCGCAACGCCTACGTCGAGCACGGCTCCATTGCCACGGGCGCATGTCTCCTTGCGAGCGACGGCACACTTTACAGCGGCTGCGCCATTGACAGCGTCGTTCCCGAATTCAAGTTGCCCGCCGAAGTCGTCGTCACTGCGAAGGCGATTTCCGAAGGCAAGCGCGAATTCGACGCAATTTCAATTGTCGCCGACATCGAAGGCACCTACACGCCCGACGAGTTGAGCTACAAATTCCTGCTGGAGTTCAACATTCAAGAAATTATTTTGGCGGATCTCAAGGGCAATACCAAAGTCATGAAGCTTGAAGACCTCGTGCCGTATAAAACCCGCCGCCGTTGACTGCGTTATCTCTGCGGGCAAGCGCGAATTCGACGCAATTTCAATCGTCGCCGACATCGAAGGCACCTACACGCCCGACGAATTGAGCTACAAATTTCTGCTGGAGTTCAACATTCAAGAAATTATTTTGGCGGATCTCAAGGGCAACACCAAAGTCATGAAGCTTGAAGACCTCGTGCCGTATAAAACCCGCCGCCGTTGACAAAATTTTTTCGGCGTGATATTCTGCGCGAAACTTGAGACAACGTTTTGATTAGTGAATAAATTTTCGGCAAAGGAAGTTCCTGACTTTTGCATTGATGTGAAAATTTCTACTTCCCGCCGAATGAACAGGGGCGGTCGCACGACTGCCCTTGTTTGCGTTAGGAGATGTTGACATGAACTCGACCGACAAAATTTTTGAATTCGTCCGCGCCGTGCTGAATCTGTTCAAAGCCGCGCCGACCGTCGCCGACGAAACGCCGCGTATCCTCGACAATGAGCGCAACCTCACGAACGGCTTTTACATCACGGAGCGGGCGTTAAGTGCGTGCCCGTGCGTTGCCGACGAAAATATCTTGAAGTTCATCGCCGCAAAATTCGGCTACAATCTGCTTGAGCTCAATCAAGGCTTCTACAAGTCGTTTCGCACAGTCGCCGACTCCACGCCGCAAAAAATTCTGCTCAACAAGCTGTTGCATTACATGTCGACTTACGGCGCGGAACAACTCGGCATTTTCGACAGGGAACTTGTTTACATTCCGAACGACGCGCTGGAACTTCCCGCCGACGCAAAGCCCGTCAAAGTCACGATTATCGACGCAATCAGCGACGCGGAAATTTCTGCGCGGGCAAACAAACTCATCATGTCGGGCGCGGCACTCGCTCAAGAAACGCTCGACGACCTAATCACCGTGATAAAATTCCTCGGCATCAAACTCAACGTCGACGACGTGCCCAACAAGGAACTGTCGATTCGGCTGTGTGAGTTGCTGAACATTTTGCCGCGTGACCCCGCGAAATTCCTGCGCTTTATGATTTACGTCGGCACGGGCTCAACACTGCTGATTAAGGACAAATCGACCGTTGACGGCTTGCGACAGTCCGCCGCGACGTTCGACGGATATTTTGAGCGGTACATTTCACTGAACGGGCTCGACAGGTTGGCAAGCGTCTTCCACCGTTTCAAGCCGCTGTGGATCGCCTTCAAGCCGCATTCGGATTATCTGCGCGGCACCGTGAACAAAATGCGCAAGCTCGCCGACCGTTGCCATAAGCCCGCGCCGCCGAAATTTTTGGAGCGACTGACTTCCACTGCCGCTGTCGACCGCGACGAACTCAAGCGCGAACTTGCCAACGTCACGACCTACAGGAAAGTTTCGCTCGCCAACGCCGTGCTTTATCGTTTGGCGGAGCCGCAAAGCATCGTCTACAGCATTCGCAACGGCAAAGCCTTCGCGGACGATTATCGCGGCAACTTGACTGCCGACGCGCAAGAAATTCTCGGCGTGATTGTCGATTCGATTGTCGCGGATATTCGCCCGAACGTCGACGGCAAAAAAATTTTCATACCCGAACGCTTCAACTACGCCGTGCCCGTCAGCGAAAAAAATTTCGTCGGCAACATCCCCGCCGGCTCGTCGTACACCTTCGCGGGCAAAAGCGTCGTCGCCGGCGTGCACTGGTTTAACGTCGTCGACAACGGCTCGGAAGTGCGCATCGACTTGGATTTGCATTTGAATGCCCGCAACGTCGACCTCGGCTGGCAAAACGACTTCGCCGACGAAAACTTTATCAACGCCCGCGAACGCAAGATAATTTTTTCGGGCGATATGACGGACGCGCCAATTTCGACGGGCGGCGCGACGGAGGCATTTTTTATCGGCGAATCGTTCACGGACGAAATTTTGATGGTCAATCTGAATCATTACAATCATTATGCGGACAGCAAGCCCGTGCCGTTCAAGCTGGTGCTTGCCGACGTTGCTCAAGCCCGAATCAACAGGCAGTATCTGATTGACGCTCACGAAGTCGCCTTTTGCGTGCCGAATGAAATTTCTTCCGGCGGAATGTTCCTCGGCTTCGTGACGGCTGACGAATTCGGCGACAAAAAATTTTATTTCTTCGCGCGCGACATGGGCAGTCGAATCGTCGCACGCACGACCGACGTCACGCTGAAAATCAATTCGGCAATGCGCACGGCTTTTGAACACTGCTTGAGCCTCAACGACGTTTTGCGCCGCGCAGGTGCCGTTCTCGACGGCGTGACGGCTGACGATTGCGACATTAACCTTGACCCCGCCGAAGTCACCAAGGACGCGTTAATCGGCTTGCTCGCGAAATAATTTACCGCGCCGTGCCCGACGTTGCGGCTGACGACTGCGACAATTCACCGCGCCACGCTCGACGTTGCGGCTGACGACTGCGACCGTTGCCGCGAAAAATTTTCTGCGCAAAAAAAAACTCCCTCGTGCCTCGCGGCGTGAAGGAGTTTTTTTGTCGGCTACCTCTCGTGCGAAAAATACATCTTCGGCGGAACCGTCATGCCCAATTCTTCTTCGGCGATTTGTTTGATTCGTTGCGGCGACTTGAGCTGCGCAATTTCCACGCGTAAACGTTCGTTTTCGAGTTCCATTTGTTGCGCCTGATTTTGCGTGGCGACAAGCGCGTATCCGCGACTTGCGCTTATTCCGCTGCGAATGACGACTGCCATTGCCAAAATCGCAAAGACGATGAATGCCACGCGGCAACGGGAGCGCAGCAGGTGATTGAGCCGCGGGCGACCGTCAATCAGCGTCAATGATGCCTCGCGTTGAGAGTGCTCGACATATGGTTTTGATTTGTGTTTTATTTGCACAGAACTCCTCCTTTGATAGCGATTGAGTTTATTCACTCACGCCCGCCGATTTTTTCGGCGACGCGCAGTTTTGCCGAGCTTGCCCGACCGTTGCGCCGAATTTCGGCTTGAGCAGGTGCACGCGCCTTGCCGAGAATTTTAATCGTCGCGCGGTGATTGCAGACGCACACGGGAAAATTTTTCGGGCAAATGCATCC
>JADEZP010000038.1 GCA_015206805.1 Quinella sp. 1Q7
GCACGACAAAATTTTTGTTCGCCGCCAGCCACTGCATGATTCGATTCAAATCTTTGGCGGGAATGCGGCTGTTATTATGTTCCAAGCGCGGCACGTCTTCAAGCCAAATTTTTGTCGCGTCGGCGGAAGGCTTGCCTTTGCAAACGTGGACGTGAACGGGCTCGTTGTTTTCGTTCGACCAAAAGAAAATCAGATAGCCGAGCAACCTACACACTTGCGGCAATTTTGTCACCGCCTTCGCGGGCAATGTCCCAAATCAGAAAAGAATTTGTCCGCGCGTAATTTAAAAGGCGTTCGGTCTCGTCTTGACTGAAACCGCAAGATTTTTTGACGGTAAGCGCGGGCAATGACGACTCCAGAAAATTGAAGCCGTCTTCGGTCGGAGCCTCGAAATAAATTCGGATGAACTCCATGCCGTCGCGTGTGGCGTGAATGTCGCTGAACGTCAAAGTTACCTCGTCAATCTCGGAGAAAAAATATTTCATGGTCGCGCCCTCGAATCAGTCGGACGAAATGCGGAGCTGGTGTACCGCGCTGCGCTCAACGTCGATATCGGATTCGGTGCGCAGGAACGTTTCAAACGTCTCGTTAGTTTTCGTGTTGAGTGCCTCGACGTGCACGCCCGACGCGTCGACTTTGAACGTGACTTTAATCGGCGTGTCGCGACTTGTGGCGGGCGGGAGTTTGACGACGAGTTCGCCGAGCAATTTGACGTTGTGAGCGGGGTCGGTAGCTTGCGGGTTGCCGTCCTCGTCGACGCAGGGAATCAGCGTGTCGTCGGTGCTCATGTTCTCGAAGGCGCGCAGTCTGACGAGCTCTTGATTGTCCTCAAGCGGGTAGTAAGTCTTCGTGAACACGGCGGGCATTTTTTCGCCAATCTTGATGAAATTTTCCAGAACGTATTTGTGCTTCGCGCCCGTGGCATCGACGACGCCGGGTCCGAATGAACGCGGAGTTTGATCCTCGACGGTGAATTTGCTCGTGAGCTGTTCGGCGCGGGGAGTTTTGTCGCCGTCGGAAGTGTCGCCGCCTTCAGCTGACGGCGTGCCGACTTCCTCGACCAACATGCTGGCGTAAATTGCCGCGCCCTTCGCAACGGCTTGATCGGGGTCATGCTGTTGAACTTTGCCGGGGAACTTCGCCTCAACGGCGTTGATAATCATCGGCATGTACGTTGAGCCGCCGACAAGTAACACGGTGTCAATCGCTTCGGCGGGAACTTTCTCAAGCGTGGCGTCGACAAAATTCATCGTCTTTGCGACAATGTCCGAAGTCATCTGCTCAAAATCTGCGCGGGAAATGACAATCTCCGTGCGCGAGCCGTTTACGTCGATACGGACTTTAACGGACTGTTTCTTGCTAAGTTTGCGTTTCGCCTCCTCGACTTTGGAGCGAATGTCCTGCCGAGTTTCGGGCTCAATGTCTTCGGGCGTCAAGCCGTTGTCTTCGCAGCAGGCGTGCAAAATATGATTGTAAAGTCTGTCGTCCCAATCTTTGCCGCCGAGTCTGTCGTCGCCGCCCGTCGCGAGCACGGTAATTTTCTGAACGTCGCGCCCCGAATCATTTTGCACCATGGACATTTTGACGACGGTAACATCGAACGTCCCGCCGCCGAGGTCGTAAACCAAAATCGTCCGATCTTCTTGGAATTGGCGGGCGCAGTAGCTCAACGCGGCGGCTGTCGGCTCATTAATCAAGCTCAACACGTGCAGTCCCGCGAGTTCGCCTGCCTGACGCGTCGCCGAACGTTCCTCAAGCCCGAAATACGCGGGCACCGTGATAACGACGTCTTCAATCGTGCCGCCTTGCGCTTCGACCAAATTTTTCAGCCGCGTCAAAATCAGTGCGCTAATCTCAACGGGCGTGTAAGTCTTGCCGTCGAATTCGTAAGTGCGCGTGTCGCGTTTGCCGATTTCACGCTTGACGAATTGCACGACGCGTTCTCCGTCAGTCTCGACGTTTTCTTTAGCTGCCTGCCCGACGACAACGTTGCTTTCGTTCTCAAAAAAAACCACGCTGGCTACGGTGTTCGAGTCGTCTTCGTTGTTGCGAATGACTTCGGGGTTGCCGTTCGAGTCCAAGCGCGCAATGCATGAATAAGTTGTGCCCAAATCGATTCCGTATGTGCTCATATTGTGTTTGCTCCTTTGATTGAGTGTTTGTGATCTACTTTCTTTGACCGAGCAAAGAAAGTAGCAAAGAAACTCGTCGCTACGCGCGGGGCGGATACCGTTAAGTGTTCCAACGTTACAGCTATCCGTAGCCGCACGTGTCGCCTGTGAAAACATCACGTTTTCAGCGGCGACGGAGGCGCGCGTCCATGCGCGCCTCAAGTTACGCAGTTGATTTTATTCCGTGCGAACAGCTTCAGATTTTTTGACGCCCGTGCTCAAGCTTGCGTCGTAAACATAAACGTCGACGAATTCGCGGTACAGCGGGCGACCGTTCCGCATGACGCCGGGGCGACAACTGCGGGCAATGGTGTTGTGCAAATTTTTATCGCCCGTCGCGACTGTGCTGACGACCTTAGTTAGTAGCGGGCGACGTGCCGCGCCGACCTGTGACGTGAAAATTTCCGCGTCGTATTCCGCCAAAATTTCCTCCAGCTCGTCGAACAAAAACTTGAGCGTCCGCCGCGTTCGTCGCGAAACTGATTCGTCCGTCAATAATTTTCTATACTCAACGCACACGGCGGCGACTGCCTTCAATATCGGCGTGAACTGTTCGCCGCGCTGCTGTTCCTTCAAGTTGTCGAGTTCGCTTTGCATGCCTTGGCGCACTTGGTTTTGGAAGTTGACGTTTTCGCGAAGTGACTGCACCAGCTGCCGAGAATTTTTTTGTTGCAGTTCCAAAATTTGTTCGAGCGTCGCGGACAAGGTGCTTTGCTCTGAATCATGCGCGCCGAGTTCCGATTGCGTGTCCAAATTTACCGACCTCCTTTCACTGCCGCGATATTATCAGAAATTCTTCAGCTAAACAAGACTTCGCCGCAACTTGCAATAAAAAAAGCACGGCTCACGGGGAGTCGCGCCAAAAATTTTTTGCCGAGCACGGCGGTGTGTCGCGCTGTCCGAACGTTTGAACTGAATTTGAGTTTGATTGAACCTACTTTCTTTCGGCGGCGAAAGAAAGTAGGCAAAGAAAGCCGCCGCCGCAGTGAAAACGTCACGTTTTCAACGCGGCGGAGCGTGGCCGCGCGTCCATGCGCGGCCTCAAACTTTGCGACTTACCACTGTTGCCGACACGTTTCAGTGACCGTTCCACGCGGCGACGAGCTCACGGGCGGCAAGCCGTGGATTTTCCGCGCCCGCGACTGCCGACACGACGAAGAATCCGTCAACGTTCGTGGCGCGAAGTTCGGGAATGTCGCCGACTTTGACTCCGCCGCCGACAACTACTGGCTTCGGACTGACCTTGACGAGCGCGGCAATTTCCGCGAATCCGTGCGTGATAAATTTGCCGTCCGCAGTCTTGCCCGCGTCGAGTTTCGTCGCCGTGGCGTGAAGTGGTCCCGCGCCGAAATAATCAATCTGCGAAACGTCCGCGCCCTTGACGTAATCGATAAGCTCTTCCGTCCGAGCACTAAGCCCGACGATTGAATCCGCGCCCAAAAATTTTCGGCACACGTCGACGGGAATATCGCTTTGCCCGACGTGCACGCCGTCAACTTTAATGCCGACTTCACGCGCCGCCAATACGACATCAAGCCTGTCGTCGACGAGCAGGGCGACCGAATCGCTTTTGCCGAGCTCACGAATCGCCCGCGCAGATTTTTCGAGCACGTCAATCATTTCGCGGGCAGTGGCGACTTTCGAGCGGATTTGCACGCACGTAAAGCCCTCTTCGACAGCCGCCGCGACAACGTCTTCAACGGGGCGAGACGTGTTTTCGGGACCGATAACCAGATACGCGGAAATGTCGAGCCGTTCACGAATGCTCATGCCGTCACCTCCGCGTTGAGTGCCGCGTTGAGCCTGTCGATTTTGCCGCTCATTGTGCCGACGAATCCGGGGCGAATGTCCGCCTTCAAGACGACTTCCGTGCGAATTCCGCGTTCAGCAAGTACGAACGTCGCACGCTTGACGACAGCCATAACCGCATCCCAATCGCCCTCAATCTCCGTGAACATCGACGTCGTTTTATTCGGCAAGCCCGATTCGCGAATGACCTTGACGACCTCCGCGACGTGACTGCTAAGCTCCGCGCCGGTGCCGACGGGCGAAATTGCCACTGCGACCAACGTATTCATGAGTTCAGCTCCATTCCGAAATTGTACGTCAACATGCTGTCGATTGTGCCGACGACGCGGAAATTTTGTGCGACCTCCGCGCCCGTCAACGTGTACAGCGTGTCCAAAAATTTTACCTTGAAACTTGCGGGAACTTGAGCTTCAGCCGCCGTCGTGCCCGCGACGTTGAAAACCGTCGTCGCCGCGAGTGCCGCGATAAACGGCGTGGCGACTGCCGCATAAATCGCCATCACGCCGCCGAGTGCACAGCCGCTGCCCGTAATTTTCGTGAACAGTATCGAGCCGCCCGCGCAGGAAATTGTCTTCGTGCCGTCTGTGACCAAATCTTCTTCGCCGCTGACCGCGACAGCTCCGCCCGTGAATTTCGCAAGAGCAATCGCCGCCGACTTCGCCGAGGAAACTTTTTCGGTCGAGTCGACGCCGCGAACTTGCCCGCCGTAATTGTCGCCGACGAGTTGCCAGAGTTTCGCCAGCGCGATAATTTCCGAGGCGTTCCCGCGAATAATCGTCGGCTTGAAGTCTTTGAACTGCGATAAAATTTTCGTGCGCAACTCCGACATTCCGATACCGACGGGGTCGAGCACCCACGGCGTCCGATTGTCGCAAAGTGCCCGCGCCGCATGCGGCAGTGTTTCCGCGTAAAACGGCATTGTCGTGCCCATGTTGATGTAAAATGCGGGCGCGACCTTCGCCATTGCTTCGCATTCGTCGGGCAGGTAAAGCATTGCCGCCGAGCCGCCGACTGCAAGTTGCGCGTTGGCGACAAAGTCTTGCGTGACGGTGTTTGTTATCGACGGCGCGAGCGGATTTTTTTCGCGCACATCGTCGACAGCTTGAGCCAATGCCGTGCGAATTTCCTGTTCCGTCATAAAAATTCCTCCTTAAACGCAAAAGGACGTTGCCGCACGCAACGCCCTTGTTATTTTCGTTATGGTGACGCCTAAGGGATTCGAACCCTTGAACCCGCCGTGAGAGGGCGGTGTCTTAACCACTTGACGAAGGCGCCGAATCACTGCGCCGAATAATATCACGGCGAAAATTTTTCGTCAAGCTGAAATTTCCCGCGACGTGCCGTTGCTGTTCGGATTGATGACGACTGACCCGACGATTGACCTTTACGACTGTCTGCAAAAAATTCGTGCGGCGGGATTCGCGGGTATCGTGAACTTTCCGACCGTCGCGCTGATTGACGGCAAATTTCGCGAGGCACTTGAGGAGGAAGGCACGACCTTTGACCGCGAAGTTGCCGCGATTAAGTTGGCGAATCATTTCGACCTGTTCACAATGGCGTTTGTCACGAACGAACATGAGACTCGCCAAATGCTTGCGGCGGGTGCCGACGTTATCTGCGTACATCTCGGTTTGACGCGCGGCGGATTTCTCGGCGCGAAGAAATACATTTCAATCGACGACGCTCAAAAGTCCGCGACCTTCGACCGAATTCCGATTGAGCGCGGCGTTTTCGACACGGTCAAAACTTTCAAGCGCGGCTCTGATGACGCGGCTCAAGCTGTCGGCTCGTCGGAAAAAATTTCGGTGGACTTCCTGCTTGATTACGTCGCCGAACATTACCGCGACAAAATCAGTTTTGCCGCGCTTGCCGACGGAGCGAACATTTCCCGAACATATTTAAGCGCGCGATTCAAGGAAGATGTCGGCGTTGCGTTCAGCGATTATCTGTTGAGTTTTCGGCTCAATAAGGCTAAGGAACTTTTGTTGCGCGACGAAAATATTTCCTGCAAGGAAGCGGCGTTGCGTGTCGGCTACAGCATCTCGTCGAGCGACTATCGAAAAAATTTTTCTTGTGTTCAAGTCACAAATCCGACTTAAGCACGAGAATTTTTTTGCGCAACTCAAATCCGCAACACAGCCGAAAAATATTTCGTGACATGGGAAATTTTTCGGTGGGCGATTAAAATACGCGCATAAAAATTTTTTGAACGGAGGAAAGGTTTGCTCGAAGAACTCGGCGTGCGACCGTTCATGATTCACACGGGCGTTTTTGAACCGGCATTTCCCGTCGACGTGAACAACGACGCGATTGCCGCCGCCGTCGGGCAGTTTACGCGCAGGGCAAATTCGACGGCATAATTTCTTTCGGCGGGTCGGGCGGAACGTCGCTTGTGACGCCCGCAATGCGTGCCCTGCCAATCGGCGTGCCCAAAATCATGGTCTCGACAATGGCGTCGGGCAACGTCTCGCAATACGTCGGCACGAGCGATATTGTTATGATGCCGTCAATCGTCGACGTTGCGGGGCTGAACAAAATTTCCAAGATGATTTTTTCCAACTCGGTGTTGGCGATTGTCGACATGGTGAATCTTCGCGGCAACCTCAAAGCTGACACGTCGGAGGCTAAACCGTTGATTGCGGCGTCAATGTTCGGCGTGACAACTCCCTGCGTCGACCGCGCCAAAGATTATCTCGAACAGCGCGGCTACGAAGTGCTCGTTTTCCACGCGACGGGCACGGGCGGCAAAACTATGGACGCGCTGATTGACGCGGGATTTTTCGCAGGCGTGCTCGACCTGACAACGACCGAATGGGCTGACGAAGTTGTCGGCGGAGTTTTGGCGGCGGGCGAAGCTCGTTGCGAAGCGGCTGTCGACAAAAAAATTCCGCAAGTCGTTTCCGTCTCCGAAAACGCCAAGATTGCCGAAAAACAATCTTTCAACGGCATGGATCTCGACGACGACAAATATAACGACGATATCTCAAACTTGACGTTGCTGACTCGCGAAGAACATTTAAAACTTCATGCGGCGGCGTTCAAAGCCATCACCAAATAAAAAATTTTCTGCGCGTACAAAATCGGTCGGGTTCTCGACGAGGGCTCGGCTTTTTTCTTGACTTTGACGGCGAATTACATTACCCTTGACGAAATTTTACACAGCCGAGGATTGATGCAATCGATGACAGACGTACAAAATCAGCCGGACACACGCGGCATCAAAATACAAAGGACGGGCGTCACGCGAGTACACTTGCCGTTTTTTATTTCGGACGCGGGCAACGTTCAACCGGTCGTCGCGCAAATCAAATTCACCGTCGCGCTGTCGGAGGCACTGCGCGGCACGCACATGAGCCGCCTGACGGAGATATTGACGGATTGGACGTTGCGGACGCTGACAATTTCCGACGTGGAAAAAATTTTGCTCGACGCGCTGGAAAAACTTTCGACGGACTTTGCGGCGATTGAGTTGGCGTTTAAATTCTTCGTGAAAAAATTTTCGCCCGTGTCGGAAAAGCCGTCGCTTAGTGCCGTGGATTGCACCTTCAGCGGCGAACTTGAGCTCGGCGGGCGCATGAAATTCACGTTGGGCTTGAGCGTGCCGTTTACGTCGCTGTGCCCTTGCAGCAAGGAAATTTCGGACTTCGGCGCACATAACCAACGCTCAATTTGCCGCGTGAAGTTGAGCTTTGCCGACGCCGACAAACTCGACGCGTTATCGATTGAAAATTTCGTGCGGCTGATTGAATCGCAAGGCTCGGCGGAAATTTTTCCCTTGCTCAAGCGCGAAGACGAAAAATTTGTCACGGAGTCGGCTTATCGCAACCCGAAATTCGTCGAAGACATTTTGCGCGACGTCGTGACGACTTTGCGGCGCGTGGAAAATTTGTCCGCCTTCGCCGTGGAGTGCGAAAACTTCGAGTCGATTCACAACCACAACGCCTTTGCGGCTCACGAGGAATTTTTGTGTGCAATTGATACTTGACGCCGAAAATTTTTTAGTGTACATATTGCTTGATTTTATTCACGGAGGTATTTGCCCATGGCACAAGATTCGATTAAGCGGTTGTACGTGCAGAACGTCGACGATTGGGAAAAAATGTTATCCAAAGGAAAATTTTCCGACAGAATGCTTGGTGTTCGAGTCATTGAACGCGGAATGGTTTTACCTGCTCGCAAGAAGAAAGACGGATTAGGCTATGAAGGCGGCGTTTGCGACAACAATTTTAATTTTGTCGCAGGTTTTCATAGATTTTCTAATCCCAAAAGAGATGCTTGGATTAATGTTGACTCGGCATACGAAGTCCCCCGTAAGGATATTGTCCAACTTGTCGAAAACGTAATTTTCGGAGGAGAATTGAACGGACATTTCGGTCATTTTATGATGGAAAATTGGTGTCGATTATGGTATGTCTTGCAACATCCCGAAATAAAATTGAAAATACTTTTTGTAATCGGCAAGCACGGTTACAAACCTTGGTTTAACGATTTCTTCAGATTGATGGGGATTGAAGAAGAACGGATAATTTACGTCGATAAACCCACACAATGTCGTTCGGTCATTATTCCCGATCAAGCGCAATATTGGGACAATTTCACAAAAGAATGGGCACTTCCTTTTCAAGCGATAAAGTCGCACGTCAAGCCCGGTACTCCTCAAAAATTGTATTTGACGCGGACAAAGTTAGTGAACAGACTCGTACATATTCATAACGAAGAATATTTTGAAGACTTTTTTGCCAAACGCGGCTTCAAGGTCGTTTCACCGGAAAAATTAACACCCGAAGAGCAAATTTCTCTCATTATGGGCGCAGACGAAATTGCGAGCACATTGGGCACTTTGACGCATTGGGCTCTGTTTTGCAAGCCGAGTGCGAAGTTCATTATGTTTCCGCGAACAAAACAATATGACGGTAATTTTCAACGCATAGTCAACAATATTTTCAAGAATTACTATATCGTTGACGTTGCCAAAAATTTTATGTATGAAAATCATGACGGCGGCGAATGTCTGATTGGTTCCACCAAATATTGGAAAGAATTCGTGGCGGATTATTTCGGCGAACAGATTGATGAAGATGACGACAGCACGTATTTAAGTGTGGCATTGGACAAATACACAGATTTTTGGTGTCGAAAATATGTGGGTGCGAAGTCGGTACACTTTGATAAAGTGCTAAATTCGTTGCGGGATATGTGCAATCGAATCATCGCGCTGGAACAAAAACAAATCAAACATCGCCCGTTGCTTAACTATCAGACACATGTTGACAAATTCGGTTGGGGCGCGTGGATATCCGAAGAGCAAATCAGCAATCCCGTCGATCAAAAACGCGACATTCAAGCTATCAAAATAAATTTCGCGCAACCGTTTCACGATGTGTTCTATTCGGTTTATTACAACGAAACTGAAGGCTGGTCGCAAGAAGTTTCCAACGGCGAAATGGCGGGCACGGTCGGTCAGCGAAAATCCATCTTCGGCATAAAAATTCGCCTTGATGATTCGGGCGCAAATGAATTCGATATCCTCTACCGCGTGCACACCTTCGACGGCGTGTGGAGTCCTTGGGCCAAAAACGGCGAATTACTTTATGCGCACGAAGTCAAATTGAACGCCATACAAATAAAATTGGCAGACAAATGAACGGCTCACCCGCAAAAAAATCCTCGACAACGCGTCGGGGACTTTTTTTATGTCAGAAACTGTTCAGCACGCCGTCGAGCCCGTCGCGCCGATAAATTTCCTTGTACCGGTGCAGGTGTTGCTGAATGATGTTGTCAAGCGCGCGCATACTCAACATTTCGACGGGAGCGCGGTCGTCGGTCAAGATATTGTCGCCGAGCGCGGGAGTTTGCCAATTTTCCGCGACGTGAATCATCAGCCGCGAAAGTTCTTCGTCGCCGAGAGCTTCTGCGCGGGCGTGAAGGGCGTCGAAATTTTTTTCGTCAGCCGCCGCGAACAAAATCCGATTCGTCACGCCGCGCACGTCGATAATTTTCAGCGCGGGGAAAATTTGCCCGATTGTGTCCGTCAGCCAATCGTTGATGCCGCCGCGCATATTCATGTTGACGACCATAACTCCGCCCGCGCTCAAGTGACTGCGCACCAACGTAAAAAATTCCGTCGAGCTCATCTGGAACGGCGGCGATATATCTTGGAAGGCGTCGACAAGTATCACGTCGTAAAAATTTTCGTCGGTCTGCAGGAAGGCGCGCCCGTCGTAAGTGACGACCTCCACGGCGTCGGGCAACTCAAAATATTTTCGGGCAAGTGTGGTAATTTTGTCGTCAATCTCCACGCCCGTCACGTGCGCCGTCGGAAAATATTTCCTGCACTGTTCGGCGAAAGTTCCCGTGCCCATGCCGAGTATCAAAATTTTTTTGCCGCCGCTCATAAGCGGAGCCGCCAGCGCGTAATCGTAGTAGTAACCCGTCAAACCGCCGCCCTTGACCTTGAGCGACTGCACGCCGAACAAAACGTTCGTGGAGAAAATTATTTGGCGCGGAGTGTCGCGCACTTGCAGGTAGTTGTAAATCGATTCGCCCTCGTAAAGCAGATTCGTCTCCCAAAACGCAAAGCTGTTCGAGTTGCCCGCGACGCCGCACATCAAAAAAATCACGACGCTCATAACGCAAAGCACCTTCCGCGCACCGATGCTCACGAAATAAATTATCCCGATTGACAGCAAAATTCCCGCGAACATCAGAAACGTTACGGCGGTGCCGACGGCGGGTATCGTTACGAACGTCGGCAGGAACGTCCCGATTATGCTGCCGATTGTGTTGAACGCGTTGAGGTTTCCGACGATTCGCCCGTTGTGTTGAAGGTTATCCGTTGCGTATTTCACGAGCGATGGCGTCACCGTGCCCAAAATGAACAGCGGCGCGACGAATATCGCCATGCACGACAGGAACGCCGCCCATATCAGCAGGTTTGTGTCGATTGCGACGATAAGCACGCCCGCCAGCGCGAGTATCAGATATTTTCCGAGGACGGGGATTGCGCCAATCCACAGCGCGGCGAAAATCAGTCGCCGATAAAGTTTGGCGGGGTCAGCGTCGAGGTCGGCACGTCGTCCGCCCCACACGTTGCCCAATGCCAGCGCGATCATTATTGTGCCGATTATGATTGTCCACACGATTTGCGACGAGCTGAAATACGGCGCGAGCAGGCGGCTTGCTCCGAGCTCAACCGCCATTATCGACATGCCCGAAAAAAATTCCGTCGCGTACAGAAAATTTTTGTTGCCCAACAGCGGCGAAGCGTTTAAACTCATTCGGATAACTCCCTTGCAAAATTTTGGAGGTGCTCACATGATTGTTTTGATTGATTACGGCGTCGGCAACCTGTACAGCGTGGCGAAGGCGGTCGCTTATGTCGGCGGCGACGTGAAAATTTCGAGCGCGGCTGACGACATTGAACGTGCCGATAAAATTATTTTGCCCGGCGTCGGAGCATTCGGCGACTGCATGAAAAATCTTGCGGCGACGGGCTTAATCCCGACCATCGAGCGCGAAATTTCCGACGGCAAAAAAATCTTGGGCATATGCGTCGGCTTGCAGATTCTTTTCGCGGGCAGTGACGAGTCTCCCTGCGCGGACGGCTTGAAAATTTTCGGCGGACACGTGCGGCGGATTCGGGCAGGCAATTTGAAAGTTCCGCATATGGGCTGGAATTCCGTCACGTTCGGCGACTCAAAACTTTTCGCGGGCTTGAGCGGTGCGCCGTACTTTTACTTCGTGCACAGCTATCACGCCGACCCCGCCGACAAAAATATCATTTCCGCGACGACCACTTACGGCGAAACCGTCACTGCCGCCGTCGAGCGCGACAACATTTTTGCCACGCAATTTCACCCCGAAAAAAGCGGCGACGTCGGCTTGCGCGTCCTGAAAAATTTCGTCGAGCTGTGAGGAGGCGGCGCAATGGCTTATCAACGCAAAGCGGGCGACAAAATTACTTTCTGGAAAATTAATCATAGCGCAGGTTTTTTGTCTGATGATGAATGGAAATACTTTTTAGAACAAAGAATTATTGTCATAAGCGGAAAAAAAGGAATTGATATGCTGGAAATTATGTGCAAAGGGGATTACTTTTACCTTTGTCACGGAAACACTAAAAGCAGAATCTATGGCGGTATAAAATTAATCGGTTGGATAGTTGATGATGGTTGCGAACTTTATCAACGTAGAAAAGGTTGCTTTCAACGTCACTATGAAATGCTTTTCCCAACTAACGGCATTCCATTAACAAAAAAATTTTATGATGGTTCAGCGAAAGAATACACACCTATCATTTTGGATTATACCCAAGTAAGCGCAATAATTTATGAAATTCCGCAAGCTCAAGCTGCCGATTTTGAACGCGACATCTTACAGCCGTTTTTCGGCATTGGAATAAAAGCTTTCGCAGGTTTGTGGCAGTCTGAATCTCCGCAACCCGCGCAGAGTGAGCCACCGCTCCATCCGCTGAATCAAATTTTGTACGGACCGCCCGGCACCGGCAAAACCTTTATGACGCGGGCATATGCAGTCGCCGGTTGCCACAATCAGCCGCTTGACACCGACTGCGACGCGATTAAAGCCGAATACGACCAACTCTGCGCGGACGGGCGCATAAAATTCGTCACGTTCCATCAAAGCTACGGCTACGAAGATTTTATCGAAGGTCTCAAGCCCGAAGTCGTCGACGGAAATATTTCCTACCGCGTCGCAAGCGGCGTCTTCAAGAGTTTTTGCGAACAGGCGCGCTACGAATCGGGCAACTGCGTTTTCATAATCGACGAGATAAATCGCGGGAACATCTCCAAAATTTTCGGGGAGCTCATCACGCTGATTGAGGACGATAAGCGCGACGAACTGCGCGTGACGTTGCCGTATTCGCAAGAGGAATTCAGCGTGCCGAAAAATGTTTACCTGCTGGGCACAATGAACACCGCCGACCGCTCAATCGCCCTGCTCGACAGCGCACTGCGCCGCCGATTCAATTTCGTGGAGATGATGCCGCGTCCCGAACTCCTGCGCGAAAATGTCGACGGCTTAAATCTGCAAAAGGTGCTTGCGACGCTCAACGACCGTATCGAAAAATTTCTCGACCGCGAACACACAATCGGGCACGCGTATCTTATCAAGTGCAAGTCAATCGCCGACGTTGCCGCCGCCTTCCGCCACAAAATCATTCCGTTGTTGCAGGAATATTTTTTCGACGATTACGCGCAGATTCAAGATGTGCTCGGCGACAAAATCATCACGCTCACGCCGCGATACACCGTCGACGGCGACGCGCTGCTTGACGCGGAGAGTTATCCGACATGCTGACCGTCCGCGAATATCAAAAAATTTTTCCCGCCGATGTGCCGAACTTCGACGAGCTGTCAAATTTCGCGGACGCGGGCGATTATTTGACGCTTGGTTGGCGTTACGTGCAGGCGAAAAATTATGTCGGCGTGATTCGTCTGCCGAGCGGCTTTCAAATTGAAATTCTGCCGAAACTTGCCGCGCCCGTTGAAAAATTACGCGGGCTGGTCGTGGAGATGTTGCGCACGCTCAAAGACTTCGCGGGCAAAAAATTTCTCGACGCCGCACTCGACACGGCACGCCTGAATCTGTACGAAATTTTCATTCGCGCGTATCTGGAGATGGTCGCCGACTTGGTCAAGCGCGGGCTCAAGTCGTCATACGTCGTGCGCGAGGACAATCTGAATTTTTTTACGGGCAAGTTGCTTGTCTCCGCGAACATGCGCAAAAATTTCGTGCACCGTGAAAAATTTTTCGTCGCCTTCGACGAGCACAGCCTCAATCGCGCGGAAAATCGCCTGATAAAATCGACGCTTGCCAAACTGTTGCGCACGACCTGCGACCGAAAAAATTTCCGCCTTGCGACGCGACTGCTTGCCGACTTCGACGCGGTGCCTCCGTCAAAAAATTTCGCGGCGGATATCGCCTCACTCAAGCGCGACAAACTCAATCGCGCTTACGAAGTCATCATGGCGTGGACGAAAATTTTCCTGCGCGGCAAAAGTTTTACGGCATTCGCGGGCGCGGCGCAAGCTCAAGCGTTGCTGTTCCCGATGGAAAAATTGTTCGAGGCGTTCGTTGCCGCACATGTAAAAAAAATTTTCTCCGACCGATTCAGCGTGCGCACGCAGGTCAGAAAAAATTTTTTGTTTGACGCGCCGAACAAAGCTTACGCGCTCAAGCCCGACATTTTGCTTGAAGGTGCCGCCGAAAAAATTATCCTCGACACCAAATGGAAGCGCGACGTTTCGCCCGCCGATATGTATCAGATGTTCGCTTACGGCAAGCGTTACGGCGTTCGGAAAATTTTTTTGCTATGCCCGACCGGTGACGCCGTCGACGAAAATTTTTATTCGACAGCCGACGATTTGAGCGTCACGATTTTTCATGTCGACGTGTTCGACGCCGCGACGAGTATCAGTAAGATTTTTTGAGCTGCGCTCCGTGGTAGTAGTGCGCCAAAATTTTTTCGTAAGACCAGCCGTCTTGAGCGTAAGACTTCGCGCCGACCTGCGACATTCCGACGCCGTGCCCGTGCCCGTAGCCCGTGAAGACGACTTCGCCGCCGTCAAGTTTCATGTCAAACAGCGTGCTCGGCAGTGAAAATTTCCGCCGCAAATCGTTGCCCGTGAGCTTGACGGTTTTTTTCGTGCCGACAATCTGCGCACTCTTGACACGCCCCGAAGAGCTCCTGTCGACCGCCTCCTTGCCGATTGTCAGCGTGCTCAACTTGACGGATTTCAGCTTGCCGAAGCCGTCACCGAAGCGCGACGAAAAATCTTTCACGGGAACTTTGACGGTCCACGGTTCGCCGAGCTTGACGACTTCGCGCACGGCGACAAGATACGGCACGGCAGTTCCCCACACGTCGCCGACATTTTCCGTCATTCCGCCCGAATCCGTGTGAAAATTCGCGTCCGCAATTTTCCCGCCGAACATCAGAATTTTGCCGCGAGTTTCGTCAACGGCGCGTTCAATCGATTCAAATTCGCAGAAGCCGTCGTAAACTTGACAATGCGTCGTCGCGCAAAGGTCGAAGCCTTCCGCCTCGTGCCGACGACGATTTTTCATGGCGAACGACCGAGCCGCGACAGTCTGCGCCTTGAGTGCCTCAAGCGGGAACGACGGAGACATTTCCTTCGACACGACGCCGCGCAGGTATTCTTCCGTCGGCACGAGATTTATCACGGTCAGCGATTTTTTGACTTTGTTGAGCCGCACGCCGCCGAAATATTTTTTGCCGTCAACCGTCGTGATCAAATCCTGCAGGCGAATTTCTTTCGGGCGAATTTCAACCGCGTCGACCTTGAGTTTGGCGCAATCGACGACGAAATCTTTTCCGGCGGGAATTTTGTCGATGCGTTTGCCGGACTTCGCGTCGAGCAGGATACACGGCGCGGAGACTTTCAGCGTGACTTTATCGACGCCGCTTGCAAGCCCGATTCGCAATTCGGGCGACCATGCGGATTTTTTTTGTTCGGCATGTGCGACGCCCGCCACCGTCAACAAAATCATCACGGCGACCAAAAATTTTTTCATGGGTGAAACTCCTTCGGGACAAAAACTTTACAGCGGCGGACGTTGTAGCCGTCGACGCGCTCACTTTCGTAAATCACGCGGAAATTTTTATCGCGGCTCAACGCGTCGAACAGAAACGGCTCGTCGCTCGTCAAGATTATGTGCGTGAAGTCATATCGCGCAAAAAAATCGTCGTAACGAATTCTGCCGTCCGTGAAGTCGACGTATTCCGTCAAAATATCCTTGCGACCGTTGTTGGCGGGAATGAACACTTCCGAACGCGAATCAATGTAATATTTCACGCCGAAACTGCCCGCAAGTCCGCCGCCGCCTTGATTGACGTAAAGCCGCACATTTTCGGGCGCGTCCGTTCGCAAAATGAACTTAATCGCGTCGGTAAAAGTTTTGTCGGAGGCGTCGCGGTCACTGTCGAACGTGGCAAGGAAAATTCCGCTGAATATCGTCGCGCTCACGAACAGCGGCAAAATTTTTCGCGGAAGTATCTGCGGGTGGAGGATTCGCCCTTCAAGCCGCACGATTAACAACGTGTACAGCATGACGCCCGCCGCCGCGAACATCAGCACTTCCAGCGGCGCGGGAACTTTGTTAAGTCCGTCGTCGAGCAGCGTCGTCAACAGCGCGACATTTACGAACGTTAGCACCGCGAATAAAATCGTCGGCAAGCCCGCGCCGAACTTCGGCACGCTGAAATTCCGCCACGCAAATGCAAGCGGCACCGTCGCCAACACGTCGAACAGCACCAAGCTCCGCATGTGCATCAACGCCATAAAAGTTATCCCGCCGCTCAAAAAGACGTATCGCCACGGAACTTTGATTTTCGCGAACGTAAAGATTATGAACGCCGCCAGCGCGAAGAAAATTTTTCCGCTAGTATTGTATGCGGACGTCGGGAACATTTCGGGGATGTTCGCGTTGATTATGTCGACGCCGTAGGAGCGGAAAACGTAAGTCATTGCGTCGAGTCCGTAAGGGTTTATCAGCCCGAATACTGCGACGCCCGCCATTGCCGCCGCCAAAAATTTTATGTGCCGCGCGTTGCGAACGAACATAAACGGCAGGCAAACGACGATTGACATCAGCCACATTGCCGCGTGAAAATTCACCAGCGCGACGCTTACGAACGGCAACGTCACTAAAAATTTCGCGTCGTTCGTTCGAGTGAATTTTTCCAGCGCGAAGACCTCAATCAGCAACAACAGCGTCGACATAAGTTGCGGGCGCGGAACGGTTGACGGCGTTATCAGCAACGCGACGATAAAACTCACGGCGAACGACAACGCTTTGTTGCCGCCGCTCACGAACAAACATAAACGCCAATGAATCAGCACCGTTACCGCGCCGATTATCGCGTCGAATATCCGCAAGCCGTCGACGCCGAAATTTTTAAACAGCTCCCAAAAAATTACGCCGCTCAACCATTGCTGCGCGACGAGCTTTAAATTTTCGTGCACCGTGAACGGGTCGACGTATGGCACGCCGTGTTCAAGGACGTGTCGCCCGATGTTCATGACAAAGTACGTATCCGCCTCTTCCGGGAACGGCAGGAACATTTGCCAACACGCAACGCCTGCCGTCAAGCAGACGACGCTCACGACGCTCAAGACGCGTTCAATCATTTTGCTTGCCCTCGTGATAAGTTTTTTCGGCGTTGACGTTCCAAATGTCCGCCTTCGTGACGGTGCCCGTCGCAATCGACTTGACAGCCGCAATCGCCGTCAACATGCTGTGATCCATGTTGTTGTAGCGGTGTTGACCGTTGCGCCCGATGCAGTAAAGATTTTTTATGTCGTCGAGCGCGGCGCGAAGTTCCGAAATATTTTCGTAGGTGTCGAAGTACGCGGGATAAGCCTTCGGGACTTTGACGCGCACTCCGTGACGAACGTCCGCCGCGTCGATAATGTCGATTGACGCCAATTCCTGCGCGGCGAACTTGATAAAATCGTCGTCGCTCATTTGCCACATATCGTCGCCCGCGTTGCAAAAATATTCCAAGCCGAGCCAGACGGAATTTTGCGGGTCGGCGACAAGATACGGTGACCAGTTGTTGAAAATTTGCAGGCGACCGAGCTTAACGGACGGCTCCTGAATGTAAATCCAGCAGTCGGGCACGATGTCGCCGAGTGTCTTAATTTTCGTGTGATTTTGCGGCAACAGCTTGTCGACGAGCAAACCGACCGTTATGAAGTCGCGGTACGGCAAACCCTTCGCAATTTCGCGCGCCCGCGCAGGTAAAGCGTCGTCGTCAAGCGCGTCGGCAAGTTCAGTCAGCGGCATACTCGACAGGAAATAATCGGCGGGGAACGTCAACTTCCCTGCGGCAGTCTCGACGGTTGCGGCGCGAATAATTTTGTTTGCGTCGACGCGGAAGCTTTTGACGTGCGCCGAAGTCAAGACCTCACCGCCGAGCCGTTTGATTTCGGCGGCGAATTTTTCCCACAGTTGACCGGGACCGAACTTCGGATAAAAAAATCGCTCAATCAGCGACGTTTCGCCCGCTCCGTCCTTGAAGCCGAAAGTTTTTTTCACGAAGTCAATCAGCGTCTTGCCGAGCGAAAGTCCTTTGATGCGTTGACTGCCCCAATCCGCGCCGATTTCCTGCGGCGAACGTCCCCAGACTTTGGTCGTGTAGTCGCGGAAAAAAGTTTCGTAAAGCCGCCGCCCGAATCGATTAATCATGAAATCTTCAAGCGTGCGTTCGTCGCGCTGATGAAGTTTCGCGCCGATAAAGCTCATGCCGATTGAAAACATTTCCGTCAGTCCGAGGTTGCGGATTGTCTCAAGGCTCAACGATATCGGGTACGAAAAAAATTTCCGCCGATAAAAAATTCTCGACACGCGCCGCCGATTGAGAAAAACTTCGTCGACTTCTTCGGGATTCGCGCCGCCGTCAGTCAGCACGGATTCGCGCCCCAAAATTTTGTCGTCGAACGCGGGCGCACCCTGTTCAGGCAACAGCTCACGCCACAGCGATAAAATTTCGTCGTCCTTGGAAAAAAATCTGTGCCCGCCGATGTCCATGCGGTTGCCGTCGAAATTCATTGTGCGCGAAATTCCGCCGACGAACGGCTCGCGCTCCAAAACAATCGGGCGGATGTCGGTGTGTTTCAAAAAATAATACGCGGCAGTCAGTCCCGCAGGTCCGCCGCCGATTATGATTGCGTGTCGCTTATGCAAGTTGTCGCCTCCGTAAAAATTTTTATGATGTTCAAGCGCGGCGATAACGTTTAATTTGTCGACGATTGGACGCGTCCGATGGATGCAACGTCACGTTGCCCGCCGATTATGATTGCGTGTCGCTTGTGCAAGTTGTCGCCTCCGTCGGAAGGTGTATCAAAATATTTTGCGCGTTGATTTGCGCGACGCCGAATTTGACCGTGTCGCCGACAGTGCACCCGAAATTTTGTCGCGGCTCGTTGAGCAATTCGCCCGTCAAAATATTTTCGTCGACGGACGCGCAACGCACCCATAAAAGTTCGGGCTTATGTTCCGCGCCGAAAAAGTACACGACGACATCGTCGGGATAATGCGGGTGTCGGAAGGCGTCGAGCGTCTTGATAAGCCGCGTCTGTTCGCGGGCGGAATCGGCGGCTGTACGGTCGTTAATCATCTGAATTCTGTCGCGGAAGGCAAGCGAATATTCGTCCGTCAAAATTTTCAGCTCGGCGTCGTCGACTTGAGCGCGTTTGAGCTTGACGGATTTTTTGTAGCTGGCGGGAAAAATTTTCACGCGCTCCGCACTAAGCCGTGCGCCCGCCAAAATTTCAAACACGAACGTTTCACCGTCAATCGTCGCGTAAGTCAGGAAGCCGTCCAATTTTTCGTCGGGCGGGAAGTCGAACACGTCGCACAGATTCACGGACGCAACGACCTGTGCGCCGCTAAGCAGGCAGATTTGCCGATACATCTCGCGGAAAAAAATTTCTTCGACTTTCAAAGTTGTCATCTCCAAAAAAATTTTTAGCGCGCACATTTTACCACACGCGGGCAACAAAAATCGTTCCCGTGTTGAAAAAATTTTTGGCGTCTGATAAACTGCGGCTATCGATTGGGAACTTAACGCCCCTTCCTGCGCGGGAGGGGCTTAAAAAAAATTTCGGGCGGCAAATTTTTTCGGAGGAGTGAATCAAGTTTTGTTTACTCACATAACGCAGTCCCCCTACGGGACGGTAAAATTGGCGACCAAAGTTGCGCAACGTGTGCGCGAAGGCACTGTCATTTGCTTGGAAGGCGGACTGGGCGCGGGCAAGACTTTGTTCGTGCAGTCAATGGCGCGGACTCTCGGCGTGCAAGGCGAAGTCACGAGCCCGACATTCAATCTGATGAGCGTTTACGAGGGTTTCTGCCCGATTGTCCACTTCGACCTGTACAGACTGCACAACGAGGCGGAACTTGAGGACATCGGCTTTTACGAATACATCGATTTTCCCGAAGGCATCGTTTTCATTGAGTGGGCTGAAAAATTTCCGAACGCATTGCCCGAAAATTACGTCGTCATTAAGATTGAACGTATCAAAGACGCCAAAAACATGCGGCGGATAACGTTCAGTTGCGTCGGCGACGAGCACGAAGATTTTATCGCCGAGCTTGAAGATTTCGTGACTAAGGACGACTGACGGGGGCGGAACTTTGCACATTTTAGCGATAGAAACTGCGACGCGCTCATCGAGTGTCGCGGTCATTTTTGACGGCAAAATTTTGGCGGAGGTGTCGCGCGAATCGCCACAGACATTTTCCGAAACACTCCTGCCGCAAGTCGAAGAGGTCATCAAAATTTCGGGCGCGTTCCAAAAAATTGACGCGGTTGCAGTATCAATCGGACCGGGCTCGTTTACGGGACTGCGAATCGGTTTGGCGACGGCAAAGGCACTCGTCTACGCGTGGGACATAAAAATTATCGGCGTGCCGACGCTTGCGGCAATGGCTTACAACTTCCCCGCCGCGAAAGTTCTGCCGCTGATTGACGCGCAAAAAAATCGTGCGTACACGCAAATTTTTGATGACGGCGTCGCACTGACGGAGGCTGAAGTTTTGCCGATTGACGCGGCAATTTCTCGGGCGGCTGAACTCGACGGAACGATTTTTATCTGCGGAGACGTGCTCCACAAAATTAAATCGCCGCTTCCGCCGAACGTGAGACTTGCGCCGCCGAACTTGAGGATGCCGCGTGCGTCGAGTGTCGCGCTGTGCGGAGCGGAACTTTTATCGGCGGGCAATGTCGCCAACGTTATGAACTTGGAGCCGCTGTACATTCGTCGCGCGGAGGCTGAAGTATTATGGGAAAAACGCCACGGATTACCTTCCGAAAATTGATGCCCGACGACGCCGCAACTTGTGCCGCGCTGGATTTTCGGAGTTTCGGCGAACACGACGCTTGGGACCGGCAAGATTTCTTCGAGGCGGCGATTAACGCTGATTTTGAATTCATCGTCGCCGAACGTTACAGGCAGATTGTCGGGTGCGCGGGTGCCGAAATTTTTATTGACGGAGTCGCCGAGATTGACAGCATTGCCGTCGACCCGAACTATCAAGGTCAAGGTATCGGCAAGCAGTTGTTCATTCGGCTGTTGAAGGCGGTCATAAAGCGCGGCGCGACGTTCGTTGTGCTGGAAGTTCGTCCGAGCAATACGGCGGCATTCAACCTTTACGAGAGCATGGGCTTTGAGATTATCGACCGCGTGAAAAATTTCTACGTCGACGAGGACGCATGGATTATGGCGCGGGAATTCAAGCGGGGAACTTTCAATGAACGCGATCTTTCGAGCAATGACGGCTGACGACGCGGAGGCAGTCGCAACGTTGGAGGCGCAATGTTTCGCAATGCCGTGGAGCCGCGAAGATTTTTGGCGGGAGACACGCAACGAACTTGCAACATACATCGTCGGCGAACTTGACGGTCAAGTCGTCGCATACGCGGGCGCGTGGGTGTCGTTCGAGCAGGCGGAGGTCATGCACGTTGCCGTTGAGCCGAAATTTCGCGGGCAGGGACTTGGCACGTTGCTTTTCGGCGCACTGATTGAGGCAGTCAAACTTCGCGGCGCGACGGCGATAACGCTTGAAGTTCGTCCGAGCAATACACCCGCCGTCAAACTTTACGAGAGCTTCGGCTTGCACAGTGTCGGTCGTCGACGCGGCTACTACCTTGACAACGGCGAGGACGCGCTGATTATGTGGAACACTAAACTTTAGGCGGATAACACGTATGCAAATTCGCGGAACGCTGATGCTATTGGGCGCGGCGTTTTTTTGGGGGACGACGTTCGTCGCGCAGCTGTCGGGCATGGAAGGTCTCGGACCGTTTTCATACGCGGCGGCGCGATATTTTATGGGCTTCGCAAGTTTGGTCGCGGTGCTGATTGTCACGCGTAAGCAGCGGGCGCGGGAGCGTCGGCGGCAAAATTATCGGCGCGGAT
>JADEZP010000039.1 GCA_015206805.1 Quinella sp. 1Q7
TCACACTTTACGGGCACAACGAAACTTTACTGGTCGGCGTCGGGCAGTCCGTAAATCAAGGCGACGTTATCGCTTACTGCGGCTCAACCGGAAATTCGACGGGTCCGCATTGTCACTTCGAGGTGCGGCTCAACGGCGAGCCCGTCAGCCCGTGGGATTATCTGTGAGCAATACCCCGTCACTCAATCGAGCGGCAACAGTATCGTCACACTTTACGGGCACAACGAAACTTTACTGGTCGGCGTCGGGCAGTCCGTAAATCAAGGCGACGTTATCGCTTACTGCGGCTCAACCGGAAATTCGACGGGTCCGCATTGTCACTTCGAGGTGCGACTCAACGGCGAGCCCGTCAGCCCGTGGGATTATTTGTAAAAAATTTTTCACGGAGGATTTGCACATGGCAGAAAAAATTTTAGTCACGTTTTCAATCGACGAAGAACTTTTCTTTGAATTCGCCCGCGCCGTCAAACAAAACAATCTTTCACGGGAAGACGTCATCGAATTTTACATGCGCTATTTCGTCAATGAGTCCAATAACAAGCCCGTCGCAAACTTTGACGGTAACAATGAACAGCCGACCAAAAATCCGACGACCGTGCTTTTGGACAAATGCTCAAGCTACAAGGTTGGCGAACTTGCCAATATCGTTTTGCGCAAATTGCTTGAATCGGGCGTTGCGACGGAACGCGAAGTTATCGAATTTCAAAAGGCAAGCGGCGCGACGCAAGTCGACCGACTGCATATCACTTTCGGACGCTACGTCAAAGATAACTTCGGGCTGTCCTTCCCGCTGCTGATAACTCCGCAACGTCTGCAATACGATGTCGGAAATAATTTTTACACAATATCGTTGTTCGTCGGCGGCAAGAAATTTTATCTTTGCTCGCAGTGGGTGGAAAGTCTTCACCGCGAAAAATTGGAGGCGTGGATACGCAAACATTTGCCGATATGGTTTGCGCAATCCGACGAAAACAGCCGCAATCAAATGATACACTGGATTGAATCGCTGTAAAAATTTTTGTCGCAATAAAAATCCCCGACGGTCGATTGACTGCCGGGGATTTTTTGCGCGAGGAAATCAATTTTGTCTGTCGTGGGCAATCAGATAGTTGTACGTGCCCAAGTCGCGGTAAGCAAACCATTGCTTATCGGCGTCCCATGTGAACAGATAGCGCGCGGAAGTGTTGCGGTTTGAATTTTCAAACGCCATAATCACATAACCGTTGCGCGTCACGACGATTGTCGGCGACGTATTGTCTTTGTGATAATAATTTTGGCTGTCGATGTAAACTGCCATCTTGCCGTTGACGGGCAAATAACCGAGCAACAAGGCGCGTTCGCCCGATTCAATCACGTAAAACAATCTGCTGTCGGCAACGTTCTTTATGACGCGGAAGCTGTAGGCGGGGTAGGCGTCGGGAAAATGTTCGTCGTAAACTTTTTTGTCGTCAAGGCGGGCGATGACATGCATGCGCTTATCCGCCGAGGCATTTGCGAGCTTGCGCAGTTGAAAGCGCAATTTGCCGTCGGGGGTATTGAAGCTCTCGTCTATGGCTTGGTCAGCCTTGAGCCCCGCCGAAAAATTTTCTGCGTTGTAGACCTGTTGGAATGTGCCTTCCGCGTCGACGGTCGAAGCCGTCAGCGTAAGCAACAACGTCAGCAACAACGTCGCGAAAAATTTCCTGAACATGTCGTCGCCTCCAATCATTGCACGCTTGAAAGATACTTCGTTATCGCCGCGTCGTAATCCGCCGTGTGAGCGAACGCCTCCGCCGCAAGCTCCTTGCGCACGTCGTAGGGAACTTCGCCCGTCTGCGCGACGAGCTTTGCAATTTCGTCGTAACGTTCGGGATTCGTGACGACCGTAACGAATTTGAAATTCTTCGCCGCCGCACGAATCATTGCGGGTCCGCCGATGTCGATGTTCTCAATCGCGTCGGCAAGCGTGACGTTCGGCTTGGCAACGGTTTTTTTGAACGGATACAAATTCACGACGACCAGATCAATCGGCGAAATGTCGTTCTCTTCCATTTGGCGGACGTGTTCGGGATTGTCGCGGACAGCCAAAATTCCGCCGTGAATTTTCGGGTTGAGCGTCTTGACGCGCCCGTTCATAATTTCGGGAAAGCCCGTTAAATCGCTGACGTAAGTGACGGGGACGCCCGCCGCGCGAATCGCCTTGCCCGTGCCGCCCGTGCTGATAATTTCGACGCCGCTTTTGTAAAGTTTTCGTGCAAGCTCCACCGCGCCGATTTTGTTTGACACGCTGATTAACGCCCGTTTGATTTTCATGTTGTCGCCTCCAATCTCAACTCTGCGCCCGACGATTTTCAGCCGCCCGTCAATGAACAGCTTAATCGCACGCGGATAAATGATGTGTTCCTGCTCAAGCACGCGTGCCGCCAAAGTTTCCTCGGTGTCGTCTTCGCGAACTTCGACAGCCGCCTGCAGGATTATCGGTCCCGAATCCGTGCCCTCGTCGACGAAATGCACTGTGCAACCGGAAATTTTCGCTCCGTAAGCCAAAACGTCCCTGTGAGCGTGTGCGCCGGGGAATGCCGGTAACAGCGACGGGTGAATATTCATCAGCCGACCCTCGAATCTCCGCACGAAGTCCGCGCTCAAAATCCGCATGAAGCCCGCCAATACGACCAAATCGACGCCCGCAAGGTGTTGCAACAGTTCCGCCTCGAATTCTGCGCGGGAAGGAAATTTTTTTCTGTCGACGCAGAAATTTTTTATGCCCGCCGCCTCCGCGCGATTGAGTGCTCCGACGTTCGGCTTGTCCGTCAGCACAACGACAATTTCCGCCTGCAGGTAACCGCTTTCGATTGCGTCGATTATCGATTGCAAGTCCGTGCCGCGTCCCGAACATAAAACCGCCAACTTAGTCACGCAAATCACCTCCGCGAATCGTGACGCCCGAACTTTCGACGACGCGCCCGATCTTGAAGCCGTCAAGCTCCGCGGCAATGTCGGCGTCGACAATCAAAATCATCCCGATGCCGCAGTTGAACGTGCGAAACATTTCGCGGCGCGGAACGTTGCCCCAAGCTTGCAACAGCGTAAAAATTTTCGGCACCGTCCACGAATCGGCGTCAACCGTCGCGCCCAAACCGTCAGGCAATGCGCGGGGAATGTTGTCGTAAAAGCCGCCGCCCGTCACGTGAACAAGCCCGTGAATTTTTTCGCCGAACTCGCGGATAATCGGCAGGCACGTCGCGGGATAAAGTTTCGTCGGCGTCAACAGCTCCTCGCCCAAAGTTTTCGTGAGCCCGTCAATTTTTTCCGCGCCCGTAAATTTCATGCGCTCGAAGACAATTTTGCGTACCAAACTGAATCCGTTGGAGTGCAAGCCGCTCGACGGCAAACCAATCAGCACGTCGCCGACTTTGACGCGCGCGGGCGTGATTAAATTTTTTCGCTCGACGACGCCTACTGCAAAGCCCGCAATGTCGTATTCGCCCGCAGGATAAAAGCCGCTCATTTCCGCCGTCTCGCCGCCGATAAGCGCGCAACCCGACTCCTTGCAAGCATTTGCGACGCCGCGAACAATTTCCGCAACCTGCGCGGGATTGAGTTTGCCGACAGCTAAATAATCCAGAAAAAATAACGGCTCGGCACCTTGCACCAAAATATCGTTGATGCACATTGCGACGGCGTCCTGCCCGATTGTGTCGTGGCGATTGAGCATGAAGGCGATTTTAAGCTTTGTGCCGACGCCGTCAGTTCCCGCAACCAAAATCGGCTCGTCGTAACGTTTGAGCGCGAACAGTCCGCCGAATCCACCGATGTCGCCCAAAACTTCGGGGCGGTAGGTGGCGCGGACAAAACTTTTCATCAGGCGCACGGACTCGTTGCCCGCGTCAATGTCCACGCCCGAATCTTTGTAAGTCAGTTGCTCCATTGAAAACCTCCTTGAAATCACGTATCGAAATATTTTTCGGGCTCGCGCAGAAAATTCGGGTACTTGCGCAAAAATTCTTCCACATGCGGCAAAGTGATTTTATGCGCGTCGAACGGCAACAGTTGCGCCTCGGAAATGTGCGTGCGCCCGTAAAGATCCGTGCCGCGCGACAAACTCTCTTCCACGTGCTGACGGTCGATAAACTTGCCGCCCGATTGAACGACGTATTGATTGCCTTCGACGATTGAAGTCATCTTGTCAATCACGCGATCCGCGCCGCCCATGTAACTGAAATGATAACCGCCGTTGACAACGCGCGGCAGAACATTTCGCAGTTCGCGCAGAGCTTGCGGCGTCGTCAAGTTTTTGCACTTGGTCATAATGGTTCCTTGCCACGAAGTTTTGCTCACCCAATCGAAGTAGTAGTAATGAAAACTCTGTTCCATGACAATCGCGCCGTATTCAAGAAATTCCGTTGCGGGAACGGTCAGCCACGCGGGGCAGGTTACGCTTTTGTCGGCAATGGTTACGGGCACGACGGTTGGCGCGAACAATTCAATTTGATTTTCGCGAAGGCGACGGAAGACATCGGGCGCGATAATTTCGTCGGCGTCGCCGATTAAGATTAAGTCGTCGGGCGCGGCATCTTCAAGCCCGTAAGCAATCGCGTTGCGTTGAGCAATTTCCATCGCCCAATCGCCCGCGCCGCCGTATGGAACGTTCGACAGGTCGACGGAGATGCATCTTATTTTCGGGGAAGACTCGTACAGTTCGCGCAACAAAAAATTTTTCGGCTCACCGTTATGCTTACGATTCGCCTCCACAATGACAAAGCAATCGACGACGTCCCACAGTGCCCGC
Organism: Quinella sp. 1Q7; assembly: GCA_015206805.1. Taxonomy (GTDB): domain Bacteria; phylum Bacillota; class Negativicutes; order Selenomonadales; family Selenomonadaceae; genus Quinella. Next base: position 4,769 of record JADEZP010000039.1, read on the forward strand.
AAGCGCAGTTCCAGCAATTCAAATTCGTTGTAGAACGTAAAGCAATCGTAAACGCTCAAAATATCGCCGCCTTAGAAATTCCGCTTGAAGTATTCGATTGTGAGCTTGAGCCCGTCCTCAAGCTTGACGGTCGGCTGCCAACCGAGCTTTTCGCGCGCAAGGTCAATGACGGGACAACGTTGCGTCGGGTCGTCCTGCGGCAACGGCTGATAAATAATTTTGGACTTGCTGCCCGTGAGCTTCAAAACAAGTTCGGCAAGTTCAAGCATCGTGAATTCGCCGGGGTTGCCCAAATTGACGGGACCGATAAAATTTTCGGCGTTCATCATGCGGACGATACCGTCAATCAAATCGTCGACGTAGCAGAAACTTCGCGTCTGTGAGCCGTCGCCGTAAACAGTGATGTCGTCGCCGCGCAGTGCCTGCACAATGAAATTCGACACGACGCGCCCGTCATTAGCCGTCATGCGCGGACCGTAAGTGTTAAAAATTCTGACGACGCGAATATCCAGCCCGTGCTGACGGTGGTAGTCGAAGAACAGCGTTTCGGCGGTACGCTTGCCCTCGTCGTAGCAGGCGCGAATGCCAATCGGATTGACTGCGCCGCGATAAGTTTCGGGTTGCGGATGAACTTTCGGGTCGCCGTAGACTTCGGACGTGCTCGCTTGCAGGACGCGGGCTTGATTCTGCTTTGCACAGCCCAACGAATTCAACGCGCCCATAACGTTCGTCTTAATCGTGCGGACGGGATCGCGCTGATAGTGCACGGGACTGGCGGGGCACGCCAAATTAAAAATCCAATCGACTTCGGCATAAATCGGCTGAATCACGTCGTGGCGCATCAGCTCAAAATTCGGGTTGCTTAGCAGGTGAGCGATATTGCGCTTCTTGCCCGTGAAAAAATTGTCCAAGCAAATGACCTCGTGACCGTCGGCGATAAGTCTGTCGCAAAGGTGTGAGCCCAAAAATCCTGCGCCGCCCGTTACCAAAACTCGTTTACCCAAAGTTCAACACCTCCGAATTAGGTTGATAGTTGATAGGTTGGTAGGTTGGTAGGTTGGTAGGTTGGTAGTTGGAATTCTATCAACCTATCAACCTACTCACCTGCCAACCTAAATTGCTGTCCAGTCAATCAGTGGGGCAAGATAGTCGGGCTCGGCGTGCGTCGCCAATGACGGCAACGGCGATATCAACAACCGCTTCTTGCGCTCGTTTAAAAAGTTTTCGACGATAATCAACGCAATACCTTCGCGATGAATTTTAAAACAGCGTCGCGCCTCGTTAAGGTCGTCCTGCCCCGTCAACGTCGCGAAAATGCCGAAGTCTGCGGGAATGTTCCCTTGGCAATTTTTTATGAAAACGTCGCGGTCTTCAATGAGCGTCTTAACCTGCGCGGCAAAAGTCATTGTCGTGGAAACGGTGCTGCGCCAATGAGTGTGCGCCGTCAAGTAAATTGAGCTTTTGGGCATGTCGTCGTGCACGAAGGAATTCATGCTGTTGCCGTCGGGATGATACATGTCGGGGTGGTCGTAAAGCGTGACGTAATCGGCAATGGCAAGCCCTTCCAACAGCGCGGCGCGACTGCCCGGCAAATGCAGATAATCGTCCTCCAGCAGGTAAACAAAATCGTCGGGCGCGTAACGATTGATGACCTCGTTGAAGATGTGTCGGCACGTGCCGCAGTTGCCGTTGGCGGTGACCTCCAAACTCAAGCCCGTCGACTTCAAAACGTCAAGCGTCGCCTCGGTGCAGTTGTCGGCAATGACGTGGAAGTTTTCCGCGCCGAATTCGTTGACGGCGTTAATCAGGCAGTCGCCCTTGCCCGCGTTGGGAAGTTTCGGCTTGGGGTGACCTTTGTCCGAAATGCGATAGATGACGTGCAAATTGTCAGCCATAAAAATTTCAACCTCCGAAATATTTTTCGGGCTCGCGCAAAAAGTTCGGGTACTTGCGCAAAAATTCTTCCACGTGCGGCAAAGTGATTTCGTGCGCGTCGAAAGGCATAAACTGCGCTGCGGCAATTTTGCGATTGTAAATGTCCGTACCGTTTGCCATTGCCGCTTCAACATGAGCGCGGTCAATGAGCTCGTTATTTGACTTAACGACGAACGCGTTGCCGTCGACAATGGAAGTCATCTTGTTGATAATGCGATCCACGCCGCCCATGTAAGAGAAGTGATACCCCCCCCTACGCGTGACACTTTGTTGCGGCGGAGGCGCAAATGTTGAGGCGTTTTCAGCCGGCTGCGTTTGATTAAAGTCGTGCCCTGCCACGAAACTTTGCTTATTAAATCGAAGTAGTAATAGAAAAATTTTTGGCTCATAGCCAATTCCCAACCGATATTCAGCATGTCGAGCGCGTTTACATCCTCGTGATCAATTAACGGTGTCTTGTCAAGATTTTTCAAAACGTCGGGTTCGGGAATTTCGTCCATGTCGGAGATCATGATTAAATCGTCGGGTTGTGCGTCGACAAGCCCGTTCATTATCGCGTTGCGTTGAAAATTTTCAATCGACCAATCGCCCGTGCCTTTATACGGAAGGTTCGACAAATATGCGGGGATGAATCTTAACTTCGGCAAAAATTCTTTGAAGTCGTCTTGATACTCATAAAAGTAAAACGGCTTCGGCTTATTGGTATGCGTCCTGTCCGCCTCCACGAGAACGAAATAATCGACGACGTCCCACAGTGCCTTCAAGCGCAGTTCAAGCAACTCAAACTCGTTGTAGAACGTAAAGCAATCGTAAATCTTCATAATGTTACCTCCCAAAAAATTTGGCGACAGGCAGTCGACAGAACCGGTTGCCGACCGCGAGTCGCCAAAAAATTTTTTCAATAGTCTCTGATGACCGTGTACATTGCCCATTCAATCGGAGTGTCTTGCGCCGTCGCAAGTCCGCGATAGCCCTGCGAATTGCTGAACTCCACGTCGACATAATCGCCGTCCAAATCGTAGAATGTGTAATCGAGATATTGCGCGTCGCCGTAGCGGTTGACCATTTTGAGCGTCGCGAAGCTTATCAACATGCTGTGTTCATTTCTGTGGCGCACGCTGTCCGTCAAAACGTAGCAGTCGTAGCCCGTGGCGGGGGAGTTGCCGACGTAAATTTCAGCCGCCTCGACTTTGCCGCCCGCGCAGATTATCACGGCAAGAATCGCCGCAAGAAAAATTTGCTTGACCATGAGCGCGACACCTCACAGCGTCAAACGGCGGAGCATTTCTTGATAAGCCTCCTCGACGCCGCCCATATCGTTGCGGAAGCGGTCCTTGTCAAGCTTTTCGTGAGTGACGACATCCCAGAAGCGGCAGTTGTCGGGCGAAATTTCGTCGGCAAGGAGAACTTCGCCGTCACCGCTGACGTCGCGTCCGAATTCAAGTTTGAAGTCAATCAAGTCGACGTTTTTGGCGCGGAGAATGTCGCGCAGGATTGTGTTGACGGACAGCGCGACGTGTTCAATTCGGTTGACCTCGTCAATCGTCGCAACGTCAATCGCCATGATGTGCCAGCGGTTAAGCATCGGGTCGCCGAGTTCGTCGCTCTTGTAGTCGTATTCAATGACGGGGACGTTGAGCGGCGTGCCTTCGGGCAGTCCGAGCCGTCCGACAAGACTGCCCGCGACGATATTGCGAACGACGATTTCAAGCTTAATCATGTCCAGCCGCTTAACGAGCATTTCGCGTTCGCCGACGGTCTCGACGAAATGACTTTTGATGCCGCGATCTTTGAGCTGTTTGAAGAAGAACGCGCTAAGCTTGTTGTTGACGACGCCTTTGCCGGGAATGACGCCGTGCTTTGCGCCGTTGGCAGCGGTCGCGTCGTCCTTGAAGTACACGAGCAACAAGCCGGGGTCGTCGGTCTCGTAAACGGACTTCGCTTTGCCTTCGTAGAGCAGATTGCCTTTAACCATGATAAAACCTCCTTAAGCCTCACAGCCCGAAGCGGGCGAAAATCATATCAACGTGGCGCAGGAAAAATTTGTGGTCGAAGCACGCGGCAATTTCCTCCGCGCCAAGATATTTCGTGATGTCGGGGTCGGCGGCAACGTTCGTTTGGAAGTCTTCGCCGTCGAGCCAACGTTTCATTGCGTTGCGCTGTACCCATTTGTAAGCGTCCTCGCGAAGCACGCCCTTGCCGACAATCTCAAGCATGAGCCGTTGACTGTAAATCAAGCCGCCCGTGCGATTCATATTATGCAACATTGCGTCGGGGTAGACAAGCAATTTGTCAACGATATTCGTAAGCTTGCGCGTGCAGTAGTCGACGTTGATAGTGCTGTCGGGCAGAATGACGCGTTCAACCGAGCTGTGGGAAATGTCGCGTTCGTGCCAAAGCGTGATGTCTTCCATTGCGGCAACGGCATTTCCGCGAACAAGTCGCGCCATACCCGCAACGCGTTCGCAGTTTATCGGATTGCGTTTGTGCGGCATTGCCGACGAACCTTTTTGACCGGGCGAAAAATATTCTTCAGCCTCGCGAATGTCGGTGCGTTGAAGGTTGCGAATTTCCGTCGCGATTTTTTCAAGCGTGCTCGCGACAATGGCAAGCGTCGTCATGTATTCGGCGTGACGGTCGCGCTGAATGACCTGCGTCGCAAGTCTCACGGGCGTCAAGTCGAGTTTGCGGCAAACAATTTCCTCAATGCGCGGGTCGATGTTTGAATAGGTGCCGACGGCTCCGCTTAACTTGCCGACGCTGACAATCTTGCGCGCATGTTCGACGCGTTCAATGTCGCGTTCAATCTCCGCGCTCCATAAAAGTAACTTCAGCCCGAACGTCATTGGCTCCGCGTGAATGCCGTGTGTCCTGCCGATACATGCCGTGTGCTTGAATTCGACGGCGCGGCGACGCAGGACTTCGCGGAACTTTTGCAGGTCGTCAAGAATAATTTCGGCGGAACGTTTCATCATCAGGCAAATCGCGGTGTCCTTAACGTCGCTGGAAGTCAAGCCCTTGTGAATGTATTTCGAGTCGTCGCCGACGTATTCGGCAACGCACGTCAGAAAAGCGATTATGTCGTGGTGCGTGACGGATTCGATTTCGTGAATGCGTTCGACGTTGAAATTTGCCTTGGCGCGAATATTCTGCGCGGCGGCAACGGGAATTTCGCCGAGTTCAGCCATTGCGTCGCAGGCGGCAAGTTCCACGTCAAGAATCGTTTGCCACTCGTTTTCAATCGACCAGAGCTTGCCCATTTCGGGAAGCGTGTAGCGTTCAATCATAAAAGTCACTCCTTACAAGTCAACGTAATAATGCGTGGACAATTCGACGAGCTCATCGGCAACAAGTGAGTGGAAGCCCGCGAACGACAAATTTTCCGAACGCGCGCTGAACGTGTAGTGACCGACTGCCCACGCCGCTACTTGCTCCGTGTCGGAAATTTTGGCGATGTAAATCGTCGTGCCCGTCGTCGTATCGACGCGCCACTTGACGCCCGTAACGCCGCTGATGTCTTGAAGTTCCTCTCCGTCGGCGCGTTTGTAAGTTCTGACCGCCAATGAAACCGTCGGCTCCCATCTGCGACCGTAGCGAATTTCGACGATGCCTTGCCCGGCGTAAATGGCGGTGATTTCGTAGCCGGACTTGCGCGGCACATAAAGCGGGACGAAATGCACTGCGCGGGCGACTTCGACGAAATTGGCGTAAATTAATTTTTGGTCGGGCAGTCTGACGGTCTCGACTGACAATAACGGCGACGGCGGAGGTGCAGGCTCACTGACGGGCTGCGGTTGAGGTTGCGGCGTCACGGGCTCGACGACGGGTTGCGGTTGAGGTTGCGGCGTCACGGGCTCGACGACAGGCTGCGGTTGAGGTTGCGGCGTCGGCTCACTGACGGGCTGCGGTTGAGGTTGCGGCGTCGGCTCACTGACGGGTTGCGGTTGAGGTTGCGGCGTCGGCTCACTGACAGGCTGCGGTTGAGGTTGCGGCGTCGTCGGCTCAATGATGACGGGCTGTTCACGGCGCGGCGTATCGCGTTTGGCAGTCGACGCTTTGAGCCGTTGCTCGTTGAGTTTCTCCTTCTCCTTGCGCGTCTGCTTGAGTTTCTTTTTGCGCTCCTTGATGTCCTTGTCAGTCTCCTGCGTAGGTTTGGCGGTGATTGTGTCGGTGAGTGCTGGATTTATCTTGTTGAGCTGCTCGTCGTCGTCGTTGGCTTGTTCCGCCGCAATCAGTGCAAGTTCGCGATCTTCTTCGGCGGCGTGAGTAATGCACGGGAGCTGAATCGTCGCCGCGACCAACATCATGGCGAGCGTATGTTTGAACTTCAAAAATATTCCTCCTGTCGATGGAAATTCAAGCTTGCAAATTCGTCGAACACTTTGCGCCGATTATAAGGCACGAAAAATTTTATCGCAACAAAAATTCGTGAGCCGACGCCGTAAGTTTGTCGCCGCGAAAATTTTTGTCACGCCGAAGTTCTGCGACAAAGTTTGAGGCCGCACATGGATGTGCGGCCGTGGTCGCCGCCGTTAGAAAACGTGACGTTTTCGTAGACGGCGCGGCTTTCTTTGCCTACTTTCTTTCGCCGCCGAAAGAAAGTAGGTTCAACAATACAAAATTAATTCAACGTTACAAACAGCGCGACGCCGCACCGCCGAAATATTTAACCGCGCCGAAAATTTTTCCGATATATAGGGCAAACAGGGACGACACATTTAATTTTGCAAGGATTGCAGTCAACAGGTGGTGAATATCATGATTGTCAACAACGTAAACTCGTCCGCCAAATATTATTCCAACTCCGTGACGGCGACGAGATACACCGGCGCGACGACTGCCGTGCGCGGTGCTCAAAAAAGCGACGCGTTCACTCCGTCCAAAGCGGCGCAGAGTTTCAGCGAAATGCTTGCCAAACTCAAGAGTACTCCCGACGTTCGCGAAGACAAAGTCGCCGAACTTGAACAGCGCGTTTCTTCGGGGCAATACTTCGTTTCGTCGGCGGACATCGCGTCCAAAGTTTTGACGAATCGTTATTGAGGCGGCGGACATGTGGCAGAAATTGATTGATACGCTCGACAAGCTCGGCGACGTTTACGACGGTCTTGCAAAGCTCGGCGAACGAAAACATTCCGCACTGGTCGGCATCGATATGCAGGGGCTGTCGAAAATTTTGGACGAAGAGCAACTTTTAACCGCAAAACTCCACAAACTCGAACAGCGGCGCGTCGAATTGCTCAAGGGCTTGTCGCAGTCAAATACAGTGTCGGACTTGACACGCGCGGAAGATTTTTATCGTTCGGCACCGCCCGCAATGTCAAAGTTGCTTATCGCGGCGCACAAACGCTTGAGTCAAAATGTCGACCGCGCCGTTAAACTTCGCGACAACAACCGCGTGCTTGCCCAATGCGCACTCGACGCCGTGCAAAGCCGACTGAACATGTTGAGCGGCGCGACTGTCGATCCGACTTACAGCGGCAAAGGTTCGGGCGTCTCCCATCAGAAAAAATACGACTTCAAAGCTTGAGGGCTCGGCAATGGACGAAACGATTAAAATCCTGCGCGAACAAGCGGTATTGTGCGCACACCTGCCCGAACTGTGCGACGAGCTGATTAAAATCATGCAGAGCAATTCGCCCGACGTGCAGGAAATCATCAGCAAAATCGAATCGACGGTGCGCGACTTGTCCCGAAATGAACGGCGTGCGCAAGACTTCCTTAAACGGGTCAAGGCGTCGTCGTTCGCCGAATTCATCGCCGCGCAGGACAAAAATATTCAACGGGACGTGGCGGAAAAACTCCTACGCAAAACCGCCGACGCGCAGCTCCGCCTCCAAAATCAGGTGGCGGAGCTTAAGTTGCTTTTGCAACGCGGCAAGCAGTACGTCGAATTCAACTTGAACATCTTGGGACGCGTTTCGGCAAGCGGCACATACGGCGCGGCGGCTCAAACGGGCTCCAGACAACCGCGACGCATGTTCGAAGCCAACGCCTGAGGAGGAATTTTTATGAGGGCAACATTTTCCGGATTGAACACGATGGTTCGCGGCATCATTGCAAATCAGCTGTCGCTCGACACAACCGGTCACAATATAACCAACGCTGGCAACGACGGTTACTCCCGCCAAGTCGTCACGCTCGCGACAACGCACAGTGAATCCCGCGCAGGTTTGCACGGGCAAGTTCGCGTCGGTACGGGCGTCGATGTTTTGTCCGTTGAGCGGGCTCGCAACATTTACGCCGACATTCAATATCGCAACGAAAATCCGTCGCAACAATACTTCAAGACACGCGCCGTCAACTACGACAAACTCGAAACGATTTTCGACGACAGCAAGAATCTCGGCATTGAAGCGGCAATCAACAAGTTCTATCAATCGTGGGTTGAGCTTTCGACTTCGGCGTCAACTTCAGCCACGCGCACCAATGTCATTGAGCAGGGCAGAAATTTAAGCGACGTCATTCAGACCGCGACTGCCGAACTTCAAGAACAAATCCGCAATCAATACGAAGACATCAAGTCCGAAGTCCTGCAGGTTGAGGATATTCTCGAAGGCATTCTTTCGATTAACAAGCAGATTATTCCGCAGGAAGCTGCAGGCGCGACTGCAAACGACCTTCGCGACGAACGCGATAAACTCGTCGACAAGTTGTCGGATTATGTCAACATCACCGTCACCGAAGACGAATTCGGCGCATATCAAATCAATTCGGGCGGCGTTACGCTTGTCAACCGCCAAACTCGCTCGCACCTTGTAATGAGCGACGGCGTATCTTCAAGCATGTACGGCATCGATTACGGCATCACCGATTACACCATGAAAATCAAGGAAAGCAACGTTGTCTTCCTGCCGCAGAACGGCATACTTAAAGCTCGCCTCGACTCCATTGCCGAAGACAAAGCCTACATTGACGAATTGGCGAATCTCTCGATGTACATGCTGACTGCCCTTAACGACCAACATAAGCAGGGCTGGGATATTCGCGGCGATTATAAATTTGTCGACGCTAACGGCAATAAAGTCAACGTCGCCGACGAAACGCAACTTGTCGACGTAAACTATCTCCAAGCCGACGGTTCCGTCGTCGACACGGCAGATGAAGCAAACATTACAATTCGCGACGGCAAATATTATCTGAACGGCGCGGAAGTCACCAAATACGAAGCGGGCACCAAATACACTTACAACAACAACGTTTTGACGAAAATCCCCGACACGATTAATTTCTACGGCAAGGACAGCATCGATTATCAATACCGCTACGACGCGGAATATGACAGAAATTATCTTTACAAGGACGACGACGAACTTGCCGAAGCCGACAAACTTTTGAGCGGAGTGCGAATCATTGCCGAACTTGAAATCAATTCGATATTCAATCAAAATCGCGGCGACCGTTACCTTGCGGCGGCGACGAGCATTAACGTTGAGGAAACTCTCGACGCCAACGGCAATATTCAGCGCGCATACATGCCCAAAGCTTGGGGCGACCGCACGGGCGACGGTACAAACGCCGTCTACCTTAGCGAACTGTTCAACATTTCGCACGACACGATTATCAGCGACGGCAAAGCAAATGCGCTCCTTGCCGAAAATTATTTCCTGCGCGACCTCGACGGCAACTTGATTCTCGACGCGGGCGGAAATACGCAACTTGCCACGTCAACATCACGCTTGAGCATCAACTCTTACTATCAAAAGGCGGTCTCGACGTTGGGCATTGACGCTTACTCCACCGACGTCAATTACGAGGCAACGCAGGCGATTATGACGCAGGTCACGAATTGGCGCGACTCCACAGCCGGCGTCGATTGGAACGAAGAGCTCACCAACATGATTAAATTCCAAAAAGGTTTCGTATCCTGCTCGCGTTGCTTGAACGCAATGGACGAATGTTTGGATCGTCTGGTCAATTCCACGGGCGTCGTCGGCAGATAATTTTTGAGCACTACCCCTTAAGGAGGGATTTTCATGGGTGTACGAATCGGCAGCTCGCATTTCTTGTACAACTATAACGTTGCGCTGAACAATGCCTATCAACAGCAGGAAAAACTTTTTGAGCAGGCGGACGGCTCGTCCTTGCACAGAGCCAGCGACAATCCGATAAATTACGCAAAGTTCATGCGCTACAACGTCAGCGAAAACGAAAACACTCAATACCGCGAAAACATCAAAACCGCTTCTTCGTGGATGCAAAACTCCGACAGCGTTATGATTCACATGACGGAAATCATGCAGACGTTGAAGGAACGCTCCACTCAAGCGGCGAATTCCGACAATTCCGAAGACGACTACCTCGCCATTTACAAAGAAATGTACGCGGGTATGCAGGAAATGGTTTCCACGCTCAATACCCAAGTCGGCGACAGATACATCTTCGCGGGTCAGAAAGACCTTGTGAAGCCGTTTGAAATGTCAATCGACACTTACGAACGCGGGCTTGCAAAAAATCTCGACACGTCGCAAGCCGCCTTCTTCAAGGGGTCGAGTGCCGACTACAACACCGAGCTTTTCCAGTTGCTCGAAGTTCAAAAGGACGGCGAAACTTTCTACCTTGACGCGGAAAACGGCAACCTGTACACAAAAGATTTCGTCGACAACGGCTATAAGGAACTGATTGTTCGCGGCTTCGACACATTCACCGACGCGGCAGCTTCAACTGATGCCGACGTTTTATCGCTTGTCAATGAAGGTCGCGTCGGCTCGGATACGAGTTTCAAAGTCTCCAACTACTTCACGAATCAAGGACTCCTCAAGGACGCTGACAACAATTTTGTCGAAATTGACGGCGAAAAATATACCTTCACAATGATTGATCAAAATATCGTCACTTACAAGGGCGACGAAAATCTTATTTCTATGGTCAAGCTCAACGGCGCGACCGACCCCGGTGCCGACACCGTCAACACGACGGGCGCGAGAATGTTCGGCAGGGACATCTTCGACAACACCGCTTCGGGCAACGAACCTTCGGGCACGGCAATGATTAACGATTTGCTTTGCGTCTGCGAAAAGACTAAACTTTGCGATACGCATTGGATGAGCTCCGACGGCGTCACCGTTGCCGACGTTGCCCACGCCACGTTGATTGTCGAGGAAACTAAGGTCGGCGCACGTCAACAACTTTACAACAGCGTCAACGTCATGTTGGAGGCTCAAGCCGACAATATCACCGAAAGCATAACCAACGTCAGCGGCACGGACATTGCCCAGCTCGCGACGAAACTCATGCAGATGACCGCGCTTTACAATCTGTCGCTGTCAATCGGCGGGAAAATTCTTCCGCAGTCTCTTGCAGATTATATTTAATGGGCGTAAACTGTAGTTAAATTTTTCGGCGGCAAGGCAGGAATTTTCGACGAAGGGAGGGAATTAGCCATGATGATGGTGAGGTTAAATACTCGACATGAATTGCCGCAAATAGGCATGCGACAAACCTTCAGCCGCTTGAACGAGAGCGCGATTATCCAACCGTACTCCGAAGGCACGAATCAACAGGCGCGCTCCAATCAGACGGTTTCGCAACCCGGTTTGACTTTGGACAGCTACTCCAGCCGCCGAGCTTACGGCTTTCGAAAACACGGCGATCTTATGGCGGAACAAGGTCAGCGCGGGCAAAGCGACGTTCAATCCGCCACAAGACGGCATGCTTCCGAAGGGTGGTCGAAAGCCACCACTGCGGCACGGCGCGGCGACGATATTGTCCAAAAAATCCGAGCCGAAATGTTCTCCGACTACGACGCTCACGCAGTTTTCACCACGTCGGGTATCCCCGATGTTCAAATGCAGGGGCGTCCCAACGAAGTCGTCGGTGAACCGCAACAAAGCGATATTTCGGTCGATATTCAAACCGCGCCAAGCGCAAGAATCAGTGCTACACCCGGCAGCGTGGAAACTTATCTCAAAAACGAAGGCTTCATTCGTAGTTGGGTATCTTACAATCAATACGACATCTACGCCTGACGCCGAAAAGTTTTCAACGTTGCCAAGGAAAGTTCAAAGGAGGAAAGCAGTATGCGTAAAGTTTATACCAGCAGATTTGGTGAGATTGAGGTTGACGAACAGAAAATTGTCCGATTCAAAAACGGCATCCCCGCCTTCGAGGACGAACACGAATTCATAATCCTGCCTTACGAAGAAGAGAGCCCGTATTACTTCATGCAGTCGCTGACGACACCGGATTTGGCTTTCTTGCTGACGATCCCTTTCCTGTTCTTCCCCGACTACAGCTTCGAACTCGACGACGAGAGCATCAAGGAACTGGACATTCAAAATCAAGAAAACGTCTTCTACTATTCCATGGTTACCATACCGAACGGCTCAATCCGCTACATGACCGCCAATCTGGTCGCTCCAATCGTCCTTAACGGCGCGAACATGCAGGCAAAGCAGGTAGTCTTGGAAAAAAGCAACTACACGACCAAACATCGCCTCTTCCCCGAAACTGCCAAAAAGGAGGGGTGATTAGATGCTGGTCTTGACGAGAAAACCTCGTCAGCAGATAATGATTGGCGACAACATCGTGATAAACGTCGTGGAAGTGCAGGGCGAAAACGTGCGCATTGCGATTGATGCGCCGCGAGACATCAAAATCTATCGCGGCGAAATCTATCGTGCGATACAAGAGGAAAATCAAAAGGCGGCTCAAAAACTCGACGTCGATTTGCACGGCGTATTGCCGCCGAGATAGCGGTCGGGAGTCGGCAACGGCTCCCAACCCAATGTGTTTCAATCTAAACAAAGGAGTGTGTTTTATCATGGTAGGGAAACTGGATAACATGGTCACTGCAGCGGTCGTTATAGATTCGGCCCTCACGGCAAAATCAAGCAGTGCGCAAACTCAAAACGCCACGACGAAGATTAAACCTGTCGAATTCGAACAGGAACAACCCGCCTCGCAAACAACATTGTCCAGCCTCAAGACGTTGGAGCCGACTTCGACCGACCCGACCAAAAAGGCGGAGGAAGAAGATAAAAAGCAACCCGGTCGTCTGGAACCCGGCACAATGGACGAAGCGTTCGTCAGCAAAATGACGGAAGAGTTCAACAAGCTTATGAGCAAAATCAACGTCAACCTTGAATTCAAGTACAACAAAGAAGTCGACATGTTCAACGTCAAAATGATCGACAAGGAGACGAAAAAGGTTCTGCGCGAATTCCCGCCCGAAGAAATGCTTGAGAGTATGATTAAAACCAAGGAATGGTTGGGGGCGTTTATCGACAAGGCAATCTGAACCCGACGCCCTTTCTAAGGAGGGATTAACATGGGTGTCAACGGAATTTACGGTCTGTCGGGCTCGGGCTTAGACATTGAGTCGATGGTTAAAGTCGGCATGATGAGCAAGCAAAACGAGTACGACAAGATGGCTCAAAAGTTCACCAAGAACGAATGGACTAAAGCGGCTTATCTTGAGCTCAACAGCTCAATCACCACGTTCAACGCGTCGACGCTGTCGCAATACAAAATGTCGTCCACAATGAACGCCAAAACTGCCGAGAGTACTTCTTCGGGCGTCAAAGTCACGGCGAATGCTTCGGCGGGCATAATGACGCATCAAGTTACGGTCAATTCGCTAAGCTCCAACGCTTATCTAATCGGCACGAACTCAATGCAACGCTATGCCATAACGTCCACCACCGCAAGTCAAACGAGCGTCAATCTTGCGGACGTGCTTTTCAGCAGATTGGATGTCGACAGTAACGGCGTTGTTACCGGCTCAATGGCTGCCGTCACTACCGCAAACAAAAATCAAACCGACGAATACGGTCGTCAGCTTAATAACGCGTGGGTGTTCGGCACGGACGGTACCTCCGGTTATCCCGCCAGCGGTCAAGTTAATCTTCAGTCGACGGCGTTTTCGTTTAAAATCTCGGACGGCAACGATACTAAGGAAGTCAGCTACACCTACGAAGACTTGCTCGGCACGCCCGCAACCGCTACCACCGCCGCAAAGTCGCCCGTCACGTTCAACGATCTTGTCTCCAAAATTAACGGGCTCGGCTTGAACATCAGGGCGGCTTACGACAGCGTCAACGACAAATTCTCGTTCTACAACAGCGAAGGCGGCGCGGCTAACAATATCAGCATTACGCTCGGCAATAGCACTAATGTAAACGGTACCCGCGCCGACATGGTTACCAGAAATTTCTTCGACAACATGGGGCTTTATCAGTCCAAAAACGGCGAACTTATCGGCAACGGCGGCACGACGCCTGTCACAGTGGGCGACGCCAACTCAATCCTGTTCAAGCTGGGCGGCGCAACGAGTGTCAGCGGCACGAACGGCTCCATTACCGTTGACGGCGTTGTTTACGACAAAGTTGCGGACAACAAAGTTACCGTCGGCGGCATAACTTACACCGCGCTTGCCGAAACGAGCGCGACGGTTTCCGTTTCGCAGGACGTTGACAGCATTGTCGACAAGGTCAAGAGTTTCGTCGCGGATTACAACAAGTTGCTGTCGTCGCTGTATGAAAAATACGACGAAAAGCCCGAAACGGGTTACACGCCGCTCACGCAGTCCCAAAAGGACGCCATGAAAGATGAGCAGATAACCAAATGGGAAGAAAAAGCTAAAAAGGGCTTGCTTTACCACGACCAGACGCTCGGCAAAATCATCAACGAAATGCGCGAATCGATTTACACGTCGGTTGACAGCGTCGAAGGCAAGTACAATTCGGCGTACAGCATCGGCATTTCGACGACGGGTCTCAAAGGTCAACTTGTTCTTGACGAAGACAAACTTCGCAAGGCGTTGGCGGAGGATTCGGACGCGGTCTACAACGTCTTTGCAAAGCTGGACAACAGCAAAAAGGATGCGCAAGGCAACGTCGTCAACAATCCTTCGGGCAACGGCATTGCACAGCGGCTCGGCGACATTTTCACGACGGCTATGAAGAACATCAAATCCCGCGCAGGTTCTTCGACAAGTATCACCGAAGACAGCGACTTGAACACGCTGTTGCGCAATCTGCAGACGAAAATGAGCAACTTCAAGAAGATGATGAATTCGTTCGAGAACGCGCTCTACAAAAAGTACGACAAGATGGAATCGACGCTTGCAAGCTTGGGCGCGCAGTTGAACTTCGTCATGGGCGGCAACCAATAATTTTCGGAAGGTTGGTTTAAACTATGGTAAATGCGGCAGAAGCATACAGGCGACAGCAGGTTTTAAATGCACCGCCGGAACAGTTGACGCTTATGCTGTACAACGGCTGTCTCAAGTTCATTGAAGAGGGCACGCAGACGCTCAAAGAAAAAAACTACGAGTCAGCCAACAATTCACTGCAAAAAGCGCAGAGGATCATTTCGGAATTTCGCTTGACGCTGAACATGGACTACGAAATCTCTCACCAGTTGCTTCCGCTGTATAATTACGTTTACGACCGACTGGTTGAGGGCAACATTCGTAGCGACACGTCACAGCTTGACGAGGCGAAAGGCATTATCACCGAATTGCGCGACGCATGGGTTGAGGCGATGAAAAAAGCTCGCGCCGAAAAAGGCGACGGCAAAGGCGGCAACGGTTATGCTTAACGACGACGCGGCGAAGTCTTCGGCAGTCTCAAGCGGCGACTCTGAATCGGTAGCGGTTTTGGAACGTGCGCGGACGCTGTGGCAGAAGTACTTTGCCTTGACCAAGGAACTGTTGAAATTCAGCGACCAGACGGACAACGAATTGTTCACGGCACTCGTCGACCAACGCAGTCAGCTGATCGAGATGATTAAATCGTTGCCCGCAAACAATTACCGCGAATCGGCGGAATGTCGGGCGATGATTGAACAGATAATCCCGATGGACAAGCAGATAATTTATCGGGCGCGGGCGTGGCTGAACAAATCCCGGCGGCAAAACAGCACAGTACGTTCTTACGACGTGTCGAGTTCGCTGGGAACACGCGGAACGGTTTTCAACAGACAATACTGACGATATTCCAATCAAAAAGGCGGGAGCTCAAAACTTCCGCCTTTAATTTTGCGATTATGAACGTCAACGAATTTTATCTGCCGAAAGCCGCCGCAACTTTGACAAGGTTATCGCGAATCGGATTGTGTTGCGGACGGACACGCTCGCACGCGCCGCACTTTACGACGTGTCGAGTTCGCTGGGAACTTTACTTTGCGATTGTGACCGCCAATGAATTTTATTTGCCGAAAGCCGCCGCGACTTTGACGAGGTTATCGCGAATCTTGATGTGTTGCGGACAAACTTTTTCGCAACGACCGCATTTAATGCACTTGCCGGCGTATTCCCTGCCGTGCCGCTCGACAAGCCAATTATATTGCCCGTCGGCGAAGACTTTGTTTTTGTACAGCGACAGAACGTTGTACGCCGTGAATGAGCCGCTGATACCGACATTTTGCGGGCAGACCTTCGCGCAGTAGTCGCAGGTCGTGCACGGGATAATCGGCAGGCTCGCCAAAACTTTGCGCGCCTCCAAAACCGTCGCCTGTTCGGAGTCGTCAAGCCGCTTGAAATTTTCCATGTAGCTGACGTTGTCTTGCATTTGGTCAAGCGTGCTCATGCCCGAAAGGACGGCGATAATCCCGTCAAGGCTCGCGGCGAAACGAATTGCCCACGAGGCAAGCGACGCGTCGGGATTTGCGGTTTTGAAGACGTCGGCGACGACTTCGGGCGGATTGGCAAGCGTGCCGCCTTTAATCGGCTCCATGATGACAATCGGCTTGCCGTGGCGACGTGCGACTTCGTAACAGCCGCGCGATTGAATGGCGGGATTTTCCCAGTCC
>JADEZP010000040.1 GCA_015206805.1 Quinella sp. 1Q7
TCTATGAGCGGCCCGATGGGTTTCCTTGAGTTTGATGCGGCAGGGATATTGGTGGAGGGTTTCGACAAGCTGCCGACGGCCTATGGAAAGTACAATGCGCCCTACTACGAGGAGCATCTGACGGCTTTGGGATACAAGAAAGACGCCGACTATGTGGAGTACCTTATCAAGGTGCCTGAGGTGATCCCCGACCGTTATGAGCGCATGGCGCAGTTGGTCTCGGTCAAGAACAGCCTGCATCAGGCCGCGTTCCGCAACCGCGCCGAGCTGGAGCCTTACTTGGACGGCGTTTTCAAGTGCCTCAATTCGGCCTATTCGCAGCTGCACGGCTTCTCGGAACTGTCGCCCGGCCAATGCGAGGACTTGAAGAAACAGTTTGTGACCAACATCAATGTCGACTACGTATCCGTCGTCCTCGATGCTGATGAGCATGTGGTGGGCTTCGGCGTGGCGTTGCCGTCGCTCTCCAAGGCGATGCAGAAGGCCAACGGTTCGCTGTTCCCCTTCGGCTGGATCCACATGCTGAGGGCGTTCAAGCAAAACGACACCATCGACCTGCTGCTGATCGCCATCGACGAGAAATACAAGAACAAAGGCGTGAACGCGATGATTTTCCACAAGTTTGCGGAAGGCATCACGAAAAACGGAATCAAATACATCGAGTCGACACGAGAGCTGGAGGACAACACGAGCGTACAAAACCTCTGGCGTTATCTCGAACACGACTTGACCAAGAGAGCAAGAACATACATTAAACAACTATAATTTATAACGCGATGAGAACTAACCTGTTACAGAAATCATGCGCAAGATATAGAGCCCCACAAGAAGCCAAGGCCAAGGGCATATACCCTTACTATAAGCCCATCGAGTCGGAGCAAAGTACCGTGGTGAAAATCAACGGCAAGGATGTGCTGATGTTTGGATCCAACAGCTATCTCGGCTTGGCCAATGACCCGCGCCTGAAAGAAGCCGCCATCGAGGCCATCAAGAAATACGGCACCAGCTGCTCGGGCTCGCGTTTCCTCAACGGCACGTTGGACATCCATGTGGAGTTGGAGGAGAAATTGGCCAAACTCGTCGGCAAAGAGCAAGCCGTTTGCTTCAGCACGGGCTTCCAGGTCAACTTGGGCGTGGTTTCGGCACTTTGTGGTCGCAACGACTACCTGCTTCTCGACAGCCTCGACCATGCGTCCATCATCGAAGGCAGCCGCCTCTCGTTTGCCAAAGTGTGGAAATACAACCACAACGACATGGAACAGCTTGAGGCCAAATTGAAGCTCGCCAACCCTGATTCGGTAAAACTCATCGTGGCCGACGGCATCTTCTCGATGGAAGGCGACATCGTCGACCTGCCCAAGATGGTGGAATTGGCCGACCAATACGACGCCAACATCATGATTGACGACGCCCATGCCTTGGGCGTGCTCGGTCACCAGGGGCGTGGCACCGCCGATCATTTCGGCCTCACCGACAAGGTGGACCTCATCATGGGTACTTTCTCCAAGTCGTTTGGCTCGCTCGGAGGTTTCATCGCCGCCGACTTCGACGTCATCAACTTCTTGAAACACAATGCCCGTTCGCTTATCTTCAGCGCCAGTATGCCGCCGGCGAATGTGGCCGCCGTCAGCAAGGCTGTCGACATCATGCTGAGCGAGCCGGAGCGCATCGAGCACCTTTGGGACTTGAGCAACTACGCCCGCAACCAGTTCCAAGACCGTGGCTTCGACACGGGCCACAGCTGTACGCCCATCATCCCGCTCTTGGTGCGCAACTCGGAGAAGGCCTTCTGGCTGTGCAACCGTTTGTTGGAGGACGGTGTTTTCGTTACGCCCGTCATCGCGCCCGCCGTGCCCGAAGAGGATGTCATGATTCGCTTCGCCTTGATGGCCACGCATACCTTTGAGCAGGTAGACGAGGCTGTGGAGAAGATTACGAAGGCGTTTAAGGAAGCTGGGGTGATATGATCGTTTTCATCACTGGAATCTCGTCTGGCTTTGGCCTCGAAACGGCGCGGCTGCTCGCACAAGAAGGCCACACCGTTTATGGCACGGTGCGCCGCTCGGTGGATCCTTTGCCCAATGTGCATTATCTTACTCTCGATGTCCGCGACCGCGAAGCCGTGGCGAAAGCCGTTGATGGAATCGTGGCGAAAGAAGGCAGCATCGACGTGTTGGTCAACAATGCTGGCATGGGCATCGGCGGTCCTCTGGAGTTTGCTACGGAGGAGGAGATTCGTTTGCAGATGGACACTAACTTCATGGGTCTGGTGCATTGCGTCGATGCCGTCTTGCCCCACATGCGTCAGCAGGGTAGGGGCAAAATCATCGCCCTTAGCAGCATCGGCGGCCTGATGGGACTGCCGTTCCAAGGTTTCTATTCTGCCAGCAAGTTCGCCATCGAAGGCTATTGCGAGGCCTTGCGGTTGGAGACGAAATCGTTTGGCTTGCAAGTCGTTGTGCTTCGCCCTGGCGACTTTGCCACGGGCTTCACAGGCAGCCGCAAGAAAGTGGCCGATCAAGCCGCGCTCGAAGCCTATCCCATCTACAAAACCGCCATCAGCAAGGTGGAACACGACGAAAACGGCGGCCTGAAACCCATCGTTTTGGCCCGTAAAATCAGCAAAATCATCAGAAAAAAGAACCCGCGCAGCGGCTATGTGGTGGCTTCGTTGGAGCAAAAGCTTTCCGTGCTTTTGAAGCGCATCCTGCCTGCGAAGTGGTTTGCGCGGATTTTGGGAAGTTATTATAGGGTTTAGTGAAATTTTTCCCGTTTCTTTTCGTTTTCTTGTTTGGAATGCTTAATTTTGCCCCCTAAAACAAAAAGCAACAAACAAAACGAAAAATATATGCAAGACAAACTTCAAGAACTGACCGACAGACTGTATAATGAAGGTCTGTCGAAAGGAAAACACGACGGCGAGGAACTGCTGCAAAAGGCACAGGCCGAGGCCGACCGCATCGTGGCCTACGCCAAGGCCGAGGCCGACCGCATCATCGCCCAAGCCAACAAGGAAGCCGACGAGCTGAAAACCAAGGTGACCGCCGACGTGAAGATGGCCGCCACGCAAAGCATCGCCGTGACGAAACAGGAAATCGAGAAAATGATCGTGACCAAGGCCGCCACTGAGGGCGTGAAAGCCAACATGGGCAATGCCGCCTTCGTGAAGGAACTGATTTCCAGTGTGGTGAAGGCCTTCAACCCGCAAAACGCCTCGCCCGTGGCTTTGGATCTCATCCTGCCCGAAAAACTGAAGGCCGAGGTGGAGCCTTTCGTGAAGAACGAAATCGCCAACCAACTCAAGGCCGAGGTGAAGGTGGACTACTCCAAGAAGATGAACGGCGGCTTCAAGGTCGCGCCCAAGGGCGGCGGCTATGTGCTCAGCTTCACCGATGAGGAGTTCACCCAGCTCATCGCCAACTACCTGCGTCCCGCCACCAAGAAAATCCTCTTCGGCTGATGGATAACTATGTCTATATCGTGGCCGGCTTGCCGGAACTGACCTCGGGATTCGAGACCACAGGCTTCGACTATGCCGCGCTCAAGGAGTCCGTCATGGAGCTGCTCTCCGAGAAAGACCAGCAGTTGGTCGAACTCATGGAGGAAGGCTTCGACGAGCAAAGTCTTGGCGCCGAGTTTTACGACAAAGCCGCCCAAAGCAAGAACCGCTTCATCCGCGAGTACTTCGACTTCGACGGTCGCCTGCGCAACATGAAGGTGCAATATTTGGCTAAACGTCTCGGCAAGGACGGCAAAACTTTCCTTGTGGACTTGCCCGAAGCTGACTTCGACGAAGGCAAGCAGATAGAAGAAATCCTCGCTGATGCCGATTTCGTGAAGCGTGAGCAGAAGATGGACGAACTGAAATGGGAGAAAGCCAGCGACATCGCTTTCTCATATAAAGGGCACTTACGTGGCAAATTGTTTCGTGGCACGAAACACTGCCCTTTTTGACCTGAGCGCCTAAAGCGATATAATCGTGTCAATAGAACTGAGCTGCGCAGCCGGATCTGAAAATGAAAATCTATCAGCGATACAAGCTAACGGAGGGAATTCATGAGTAAAGCAAATGTCAAAAAGATCGGGCTGTGGAACATCGTAGGCCTGGGTGTCGGCGGAGCGGTCGGTTCGGGAATCTTCGTCACCCTTGGTTCCGCAATCGAAAAAACGGGGCGGTCGATCCTGCCCATCACTGTTATCTGTGTCTTCTACATGCTGCTTGCCTATTGGTACAACCTCGGCATGTCCGGCATCTTCGTCATAAACGGCGGCGATTACAGCATGAAGGGCATGCTGCTTCCGCCCCTGCTCACCGGATACGGCGGGTGGACAAATGTTATCTGGGCGTTCGGTTTTACCGGCTATTCGCTTGCGCTTACCAGCTATCTTGGCAATCTGTTCCCGGTCGTCAATGAACACAGTACGCTGATCAGCGCGGTTGTCCTCACGCTGTTCTTCCTGCTTTCGATCCGGGGTAACCGAATTGTAACGCTCTTTCAGAATGTGGCGACCGGCCTTCTGGTCATTGCCCTCATCCTGTTTGTCGTCATGGGTATTCCCAGGGTGAACGCGGCGGATTTCTTCAATGCGACCTTTGACGGAGGCTTCTTCCACGGAGGCTTCGGCGGCATGATCAGCGCCATCGCCATCATGGGATGGGCCTGTCAGGGAACCACCATGGGACCGGTCGGAGTGGTGCCGATCACAAAGAATCCCAAGCGCACGATCCCGATGGGGATTCTGGTGACCTGCATCGTTGTATCGATCGTTTACGGCCTGATGTCTTATGTCGCCTCCGGGGTTCTCCCGTACGATCAGATCGCGGGCAAAAACCTGAGTGTTACCGCACAGGCCATCATGCCCCACGGACTGTTCGCCTTCTTCGTAATCGGCGGCGGCATCTGCGCCATCATCTCCTCGTTCCTGGCTGTACTTGCGATGATCCGCGAGCCGCTCTCGCACATGGCGGATGATGGATGGTTTCCCTCCGTTTTCCGGAAAAAGAGCAGCGACGGCTACCCTTATTTCTGCTTCCTGCTCACATATATCGTAGCGCTTGTTCCGATTCTCACAGGCATGAGCGTCGGCAATGCGATCAGCATGCTGATGATTCCTACGATGCTGATCAACTGCTATCTGAATGTCGCCTGCATGACGATCCCGAAGAGATATCCGGAACAGTTTGCCAAGCGCTCCATCAAGATTCCTGTGTGGCTGTTCAATACCTGCAGCGTTCTCGGCGGATTCTGCGCAGCCGTTGTGGCGATCACACTGTTTAAGGATCTTACCGTAAAGGACGCGATCGTTGCCGCGGCCGTCATCATCATCCCGCTGGTTTTCTCCGGCATCGCCCTGAAGACCGGTTCTGTGAGCAAGGAAGATCTTCACGAGAAGCGGCAGAAAATCGTAGATGCGGCACTGAAAGCAGAGGACTGATATCAACAGACGAGAAAAAAGCCGCCGGACCTGGCGTAATGGCCGGCGGCTGCACATAAAGGAGGTTCCCTATGTATAACTTTGATGAGATTATCGACCGCACCCATACCAATGCACTGAACACCGACGGTTTCCGCGGCTATATTTTCCACGCCGGTCCCGAGAAGAAATTCCCCTATGCGGATGACGAATTCGTCCGTATGTGGGTGGCAGATATGGAGTTTGCTGTTGCTCCCGAGATCTGCGACGCGTTAAAAGACCGGATCGACCGGAGGATCTTCGGCTACACCGGCGTTTATGATGACGATTACTATCAGTCCTTCGCCAAATGGTGCCGGGATCACTATGACTGGGATGTTCCCAAGGATGAGCTCACCTTCTCCCCGGGCATCATCCCCGCGCTCTTCCAGCTGGTCGAAACCCTCTGCCAGAAGGACGAGAAGGTGATTATCAACACCCCTTCCTACGGCTATTTTGCTCATGCCTGCGAGTATAACAATGTGGAGTTCCTTCCTTCGCCGCTGAAGAGAGATGATGCCGGCCACTTCACCATGGATCTCGAGAATTTTGAGAAATGCTGCGCTGACCCCAAGGCAAAGCTGGTGATTTTCTGCAATCCGCACAACCCCACCGGGCGCATGTGGACAGCGGAAGAGCTCTCGGCCGTGGCAGAGATCGTCGAAAAATACAATCTCTGGATCATTTCCGATGAGATCCACTGCGATCTGATCCGCGCCGGGAAGAAACACATCCCGATGGCCAAGGTGATGACGGATTATAAGAAGCTGATCACCTGCATGTCCGCCAGCAAGACCTTCAACGTGGCGGGGCTGCTGCTCTCGGCGATCCTGATCCGGGACGGGGCGGCCTACGCCGTCCTGATCGCCATGGTCACAGGCGTCAACAACGTGGTCGGAAACATGCATACCTCCTTCGGCCTTGTGGTGGTGGGGCTTCTCCTTGTCACCTCAGTCATCTCCCTCATCGGCATCGGTATGATCCGGGAGCGGCATCATGCCCAGCGGGAAGAGGATGAACAGGCAAAGATTACAGATATCTTCAAACTCCTTAAGGAGAACGACGCCATCCGCATCAACGTTACCGCCGCCCTCTTCTCCGGCTTTATCTGGACCTTCCTCTTTGCCACCATGCTCTACTATATCAAGTGGGGCCTCTGCGCGGATCTGGCCACCGGCGTGGTGGACAATGGAAAATACGCCCTTTACTCCGGCATCGCTTCCATGCTGATGTTCCTTCCGCTTTTGGGCGGCACCATGATCGCCGCTCCCATCATGAAGAAGATCGGCGATCCCATGAAGTTCATCCGGATCCTGCTGCTGGCCCAGGCCATCCCCTGCGGCGTCCTCTTCCTGCTGCAGATCCTGGGCGTGCTCGGAAAAATGCCATGGCTTTTCCTGATCTGCGCCGCCGTCACCACCACGGCCGTGGGCATGGGCTATATCCCCGGCTCCACGGTGGATATCGAGATCATGGACTATGAGATCTATAAGAACGGCAAGGACCGCTCCGGCCTCTGCAACGCCCTCAACCGCTTTATCAATAAGGCCCAGAACGCTGTCGGCGCAAGCGTCGTTGGCTTCATGCTGGCAGGCATCGGCTACGTGGTGGACTCTGAGACAGGCGACTTTGCGGGCGACCTGAGCCGCATGCCGGTCATGCTCAACTGGTTCATCGTGATCATGGGCCTGATCCCCTTCGTACTGGGCATCATCGCCTACCTGATCGAGCGCCGCTATCCCATCACCAACGAAGTGCGCTCAAAGATGCGGGAGAGCCTGCACAAAGCAGAAGAAAAGTAAGAAAGGCTGCCGGGCGGGGGACGGCCCTCCGCCCTTTCGGAAAGGAGCATATATGAGTTTTTCCAAAGATTTTTTATGGGGCGCGGCCAGCGCCGCGGCCCAGGTAGAAGGCGCCTGGAATGAAGACGGCAAATGTCCCAGCATCTGGGACGCAGCCGGGGACCATATCCAGGGCGGTCAGGACTGCCACAGAGCCTGCGACCATTACCACAGATATAAGGAAGACGTGGCCCTGATGAAGGAACTGGGACTGAAAAGCTACCGCTTCTCCGTCTCCTGGCCCCGGATCATGCCGGAAAAGGGCGTAGTCAATCAGAAGGGGATTGAATTCTATCAGAACCTGATCTCGGAGCTGGAAAAAGCCGGGATCGAGCCTCTGGTGACCCTCTACCACTGGGATCTGCCCCTCTGGGCCCACGAGGAAGGAGGCTGGCCCGCCCCCGGGATCATAGGCTTCTACCTGGACTATGTCAAAGTGGTAGTAGATGCCCTTTCGGACCGGGTGCAGTACTGGATGACCTTCAACGAACCCTCCGTCTTTATCATGCTCTCCTACGCCCTGGGCAGCTTTGCTCCCTTTATAAGTGATCCCCAGGCCTGCATGAAAGCCCTGCGCCATATGCTGCTATCCCACGGAAAGGCCGTGAAACTGATCCGGGAGACCGCGAAAAAGACGCCGAAGATCGGCCTGGCCATGGCAGCCACCACTTACATTCCCCGCAGCGAGGATGCCGCAGGCCTTGCGGATGCGGCTGAAAAATCCTTTCTCTCCCAGGTGGGCGATCATTGGAAGATTTAAAACTGTGAGGAGGTGTAAGCTGTGGCGGCACCCAAAAGGAAATTGAGCAAATCCAGACGCGACAGGCGGCGTGCGAATTGGAAGTTGGAAGCTCCGAACTACGTAAAATGTCCGAGATGCCATGAACCTAAACTCCCACACCATGTGTGCTTGGAATGCGGTTATTACGACGGCAAAGAAGTCATCGAAACTGCATAATATGTGCTTTTGACCAACAAGACGATTGAGCCGTTTTCGGATTCGAGGCACCGTCACGAATTAAGTCGCGTTGCTGATTTTGTTAAATGTTCGCGGCAACAAGTTCATTTGATTTAATCGGAAGCCCGTTGGAGGGTGTGTCACTATGACGGCAAATAAGTCATTGGAACGGCTTGAGGATAACGGAAACAATTTGGGCAGGCATTGAACACCTGCCCGTTTTTTTTGCGGAACAGAATTTTTTTTGGAGGCGCGGGACACGTGAAAATAGCAGTCGACGCAATGGGCGGTGACAGAGCTCCGGCGGAAATTATCAAAGGCGCGGTGCAGGCTGTGCAAAAATATTCGTGCGAAGTCGTTTTGGTCGGCGACGAAGAAAAAATCAGCGGCATACTCGACGCCGAATCATGCGGAAAAAATTTGCCGATAACGATTCGTCACGCGGGCTCGGTCATACAAATGGGCGAACACCCTGCCGACGCCGTACGCACGAAAAAAGATTCGTCAATCGTTGTGGCGACGCGGCTGGTCAACGACGGAGAATGCGACGCGGTACTTTCTGCGGGCTCGACGGGCGCGGCAGTCGCGGCGGCACTTTTGATACTCAAGCGGATTCACGGCATAAGTCGCCCAGCCATTGCCACACCGATTCCGACGCCAAACGGCACGACGCTTTTGCTCGACAGCGGCGCGATTGTCGACAGCAAGCCCGAAAATTTGATTCAAAGCGGCATAATGGGCGCACTTTACGCCGAACACGTCCTGAAAATAAAAAATCCCTCCGTCGCACTGCTCAACATCGGCGAGGAGGAAACTAAGGGCAACGAGCTTGTCAAAGAGACTTATCAACTGCTCAAGGGCTTGTCGACGATAAATTTTGCGGGCAACGCCGAAGGTCGCGACATTCCGCGCGGCAAATTCGACGTGGTGATTTGCGACGGTTTTGTCGGCAACATCGTGCTGAAGTTCGGCGAAGGTCTTGCGCTGACGATAATGAAACTTTTGACGGAAGAGCTTACGGCAAACGGCGGCGCGGAACTTCTCGGACGGGAGTTGCTTACGTCGACCTTCCGCAACCTGTCGAAACGGCTTGATGCGTCGGAAAACGGCGGTGCGCCGCTTTTGGGCGTCAACGGCTGTTGTGTGATAAGCCACGGTTCGTCGGACGCGAAGGCAATTTGTTCGGGTATCGGCGTCGCGTGCGATTACGTCAAAAGCAACGTCTTCGAGCGCATAAGGGACGCGCTTTGAATTTGTAGACATAGCGACCGAATCGCCTGCGATTACGTCAAAAGCAACGTTTTCGAGCGCATAAGAGACGCGCTCTGAATTTGTAGACGCGACGACCGAATCGCCTGCGATTACGTCAAAAGCAACGTTTTCGAGCGCATAAGAGACGCGCTCTGAATTTGTAGACGCGACGACCGAATCGCCTGCGATTACGTCAAAAGCAACGTCTTCGGCGCATAAGAGACGCGCTCTGAATTTGTAGACGCGACGACCGAATCGCCTGCGATTACGTCAAAAGCAACGTCTTCGAGCGCATAAGGGACGCGCTTTGAATTTGGAATTGACAAATGCGGCAGATTCGTATAAGTTAAGCCCTGTTACAGGCCGACGCCGAGCGGCAACCGTTGAGGAGGAGATTAGATGTTTGAGAATAACGCCATCTGTAAGTTGCTGAAAATTCAATACCCGATATTTCAAGGCGGCATGGCGTGGATAGGTACTGCGGAGCTTGCCTCGGCGGTGTCGAACGCGGGCGGCTTGGGACTTATCGGCGCGGGACACATGCCCCCCGACATTTTGCGCAAGGAGATTCAAAAGTGCAAAGGTTGGACCGACAAACCTTTCGGCGTGAATATTATGTTGATGTCGCCGTTCGTCAAGGAAGTCATGCAGGTCGTTGTCGATGAGCGCGTGCCTGTCGTGACGACGGGTGCGGGCAATCCCGGCGAATATGTTCCCGCGCTCAAAGAAATCGGCACGAAGGTTATCCCCGTCGTCGCAAGTGTCGCGCTTGCCAAACGGCTCGTCAAAAGCGGCGCGGACGCCGTCATTGCGGAAGGTTGCGAATCGGGCGGACATATCGGCGAAATTTCCACAATGCCGCTTGTGCCGCAGGTCGTCGACGCCGTGGACGTTCCCGTTATCGCCGCGGGCGGATTCGCGGACTCCAGAGGAATTGTCGCCGCCTTCGCATTGGGAGCAAGCGCAATTCAAATGGGCACGCGCTTCGTCCTTAGCAAGGAGTGCATTGCTCACCCGAATTACAAAAATCTTGTGCTCAAGGCGAAAGATCGTTCGACGGTCGTCACGGGCAGGACGACGGGTCATCCCGTGCGCGTCATTGCCAACAAACTCACGCGCACATATCTTGAGCTGGAGGCTAACGGCGCGTCGGTTGAGGAACTCGAAAAGCTCGGCGAAGGCGCATTGCACAAAGCCACTCACGGCGGCGACGTTGAGAACGGCTCCGTAATGATCGGGCAAATTTCCGGAATGCTCGACGACATCAAATCCGTCAAAGAAATTATCGACGACATTGTCAACGGCATTGCGCCCGTCGTCGCGAACGTTCGGAACAATTACGAGTGAAAAAATTTTTTGGTAAGTGGTTGGCGACGCGGAACCGTTCTAATCGCCAACCGCTTTTCATTTGGAGGAGTGCATATCATGAGCAAGACGGCGTTTATTTTCCCCGGACAAGGCGCGCAGGCTGTCGGCATGGGCAAAGATTTTTACGACAACTTCGACGCGGCACGCAAACTTTTCGACGAGGCGGACGACGCGCTGGGCTATTCGATTCGGCGAATGTGCTTCGACGGCTCGGCGGACGATTTAAAGCTTACGGCGAACACTCAACCCGCAATTTTGGTCGTCAGCGTCATTGTCAGCGAATTGCTCAAGTCGGAGGGCGTCACTGCCGACATTGCGGGCGGACACATTCTCGGCGAATATTCCGCGCTGGTGACGGCGGGCTCGCTGAAATTTTCGGACGCGGTAATTTTGGTGCACAAACGCGGTCAATTCATGCAGGAGGCAGTTCCCGTCGGCGAAGGCGCAATGGCGGCGATTATCGGGCTCGACGACGCGACAATCATCAAAATCTGCGCGGCGGCGTCGGAGGTCGGCGAAGTTCAAGCGGTCAATTTCAACTGCCCCGGTCAAACGGTCATTGCGGGCAAAGTTCGCGGCGTGGAGGCGGCGGTTGAGCAACTCAAATCTGCAGGCGCGAAAAAAGCCGTTATCCTGCCCGTGAGCGCACCGTTCCACAGCACGTTGATGGCTCCTGCGGCAGTCAAGCTCGCGGCGGAACTCGACAAAGTTCAAATCGACGACGCGGCATTTCCCGTCGCTGCGAACGTCAACGGTCAGCTTGAGACTTCGGCGGCGGACATCAAAAAAAATCTCGTTGCGCAAGCCGACAGCCCCGTCAAGTGGATTGCGTGCGTGGAGGCGATGAAAAATTTCGGCGCGGAAACTTTCATTGAGTGCGGTCCAGGCAAGACGCTTTGCGGCTTCAATCGGCGCATCGACAAAAAAATTCGCAGTCTCAACGTCGAAGACCTCGACAGCTTACGCAAGACGCTCGACGCGTTGAAGGCGTGAAAAAATTTTTATCCCCGTCAATAAGTTTTGGCGGGGAATTTTTTTTGCGTGACGCGCCGTCGACAGCTCGACGACGAATCAACCGCCCGTTACAAATTCGCGGCAGGATTTTTTGCACGTGACGTGTCGTCGACAGCTCGATGACGAATCAACCGCCCGTTACAAATTCGCGGGGAATTTTTTTTGCGTGACGTGTTGCCGACGGCTCAACGACGAATCAACCGCCCGTCACAAATTCGCGGCAGAATTTTTTTTGCCGCTTGAGACGCCGCGCAGATTTCTTGACTTTGAATTGTCTTGACGTTATCATTTGAGCGCACTAAAAATTTTTTCGGGAAGTGATACCAAATGTGGCGCGGACTTTATACGGCGGCAACGGGCATGATGAGTGAACAGAAACGCACCGACGTTATCGCGACGAATCTTGCCAACGCCGCCACGCACGGCTACAAACGCGACGTGACCATTCACAAGGAATTTCATCCGATGCTGATTAAGCGAATCAACGACTACGGCGAAAACGGCTCGCTCGGAGTGAGCACTGCGCCGTTCAATTCGTTGGCGGAGCTCGGCACTTCCAAAGAGGACGTCACGCAGATTAAGGGCTTCAACGCCGACCCGTTCAAGCACCCCAATATCGGCGAACTCGGCTTGGGCGACCGTATTGACGAAATTGCCGTCGACTACGGGCAGGGCGCGATTGAGTCCACGGGCAACACCTACGACCTTGCAATCGTCGGCGACGGATTTTTCGCGGTGCAAACTCCCGAAGGCGTGCGCTACAGTCGCAACGGAGCGTTCTTCAAGAATACGCAGGGCTATCTGCAGGACATTCGCGGCTACAATCTGCTTGACACGGCGGGCAACCCGATTCGCATTCCCGCCAACGTCCCCGACTCCCGCGTCGTCATTACGGGCAACGGAATTGTCTCAATCCCCGGCACCGAAGTCCGCCTGAATCCCGTGACCAATCGTTGGGAAGCGTTCGGCAACATGGACTTGCACCAAAATCTTGCGCAAATTCAGTTCGTTGAGTTTGGCGACCGCCTTGCCACGCAAAAGCAGGGCGACAATCTGTTTTACCTTGTCAACGACAACGACGGCAATCCGCCCGCCGCGCAGGGCGTCAATCCCGACGTTCGCGCGCGCATAATGAATCCCGACGCTCAACCGCGACCCGCTTCCGGCGAAATTTTGCAGGGCTCGCTGGAAAAATCCAACATCGCAATCGTCTCGGAAATGGTTGAGCTGATTCACAATCACCGCATGTACGACGCCAACGCCAAAGCCGTTCAGACGCAAGATACAATGCTTGACAAGTCGGTTAATGAAGTCGGCAACGTCGGCGGTTAAAGGTAACGCATCATGATTGACATCAAAGGCTTGAAAAAATCTTTCGGCGACTTGGACGTTCTCAAGGGCATTGACCTGCACATTGACGAACGCGAAGTTGTCGTTATTATCGGTCCTTCGGGCAGCGGCAAGTCCACGCTGTTGCGCTGTATAAATTTTCTGGAGGAGCCGACGGGCGGCACAATTACGGTTGACGGCATTCCAATGGACAGCGAAGAAAACATTAACCGCGTCCGCGAAGAAGTCGGCATGGTTTTTCAGCGGTTCAATCTGTTCCCGCACATGACGGTGCTCGACAATATCACGCTTGCTCCGATGAAAGTTCGCAAGATTGACCGTTCCCGCGCCGAACAAACTGCGCAAGACTTGCTTGACCGCGTGGGACTCGGCGACAAATCGGACGCCTACCCGAATCAACTAAGCGGCGGACAACAACAACGTGTCGCAATCGCCCGCGCCTTGGCAATGAATCCGAAGGTTATGCTCTTCGACGAGCCGACAAGTGCGCTTGATCCCGAAAAGGTCGGCGAAGTTTTGGACGTCATGCAACGCCTTGCCGAAAGTGGTATGACGATGATTATCGTGACGCACGAAATGGGATTCGCCCGCGAAGTCGGCACGCGACTTTTGTTCGTCGACGGCGGCTATATTGTCGAACAGGGCGTCCCGAAAGAAGTTTTCGAGCACCCGAAAGAAGAACGTACCCGCGCTTTCCTGTCGAAGATTTTGTAGGAGATGACCTCAATGAAAGTCGCGATTTGCGGCAACATAGCGGCTAATCAGACATTTCAAACTTTTTGGCTCAATGCGGCGTCGAAGCGAAATTTTTTATACGCGACATGTTGCACGTCGGAGAGACCGCTCCCGACAACATTCCGCATGCAAATTTTTTCGGCGTTCGTCGGCTCATTGCGGCAGGCGAACTTGACGGCGTGATTATCGCGGAGTTGCCGCCTTACAGTTTTTTTGTCGAAAGCGTCGTTGGCAAATGCAAGCTTTACAACATCCAAAACGTCGGCGTTTGTTATCCGCAAGGAATTTATTGGCTGGACACGTCCAAAATTTTCGTGCCGTATCTGGAAGCGGACATCACCGACAAATGCAATTTGCACTGCGCGGGCTGTTATTACTTCGCGAATTTTTCCGTGACGGAAAATTTTTATCCGCTTGAGAATTTCCGGCGCGACATTGAGCAACTTAGCCGAACATGCGACTTGCCTTATTTCCGATTGATGGGCGGCGAACCGTTGCTCTTGAAAAATCTTGATGAGTACATGAAAACTTTGCGACAATGCCTGCCGAAGTCCGACCTGCGAATTTTGACCAACGGCACGCTGATTTTGAGTCTGCCGCAAAAAATTTTGAATGCCATTCGCGAAAATCAATTCACAATCGACATATCGCCCTACCTGCCGACCGTGAGAGTTGCCGCACAAATCAAAGCCCTGCTCGACGCCAACGAAATTCCAAGCAACCTCGGCGCAGGTCCGTTTGAAAAATTTAACGTATTCATGACGTTGAACGGCGGTCACAATCCGTTGGTGTCGCGTAAATGTTGCGGCAACGATGTCTGCCGCACCGTCCGCAACGGAAAAATTTACAAATGCCCGCCCGATGCCTTCAGCTACAAATTCGCCGAACGTTTCGGCATTGAAAATTTCCCGCAGTCCGTAGGCGTCGACATCTACGCGCCGAATTTTGCGTCACTGATTGAGATGCTTGATGGCAATGTTGAACTGTGTTATTGGTGCAGTGAACATGTGCGGCAAATTCCGTGGCAACCGACGAACAATCCGCGACTTGAAGATTGGCTTGCCGACCCCGACGAGCTGAAAAATTTTATGTGAGAGGCGACCTTTTATGCGACTTGCACTTTGCGGTAACCCGAACATTGCTCAACAGATTCGTAAACTTGTGACGGGCGATGTCGAGTTCAAATTTTTCGTCTGCGACTTCACAGATAATTCGAGTGGGGGGGTGTACTGAAACCGACCTTACGCCGATAAGTTTTTGGGAGTTCAGGCGGCTCATAAGTTACGGCGAGCTTGACGGCTTGATCATCGCCGCCGCCGCACGAAGCGATTTCGCAAAGCAGGTCGTCCAAATTTGCAAGCTGTATCAAATTCCGAATGTCGGCGTTTTATCAACGCAAGGAATTTATTGGCTCAACATGTACAAAATTTTCGTGCCGTATCTTGAATCGGACATCACCGAAAAATGCAACTTGAACTGCGCGGGTTGTTGCCATTTCGCGAATTTTTCTGTGGCGGAGGATTTTTATCCGATTGAAAATTTTCGGCGCGACATGAGTCGAATCGCTCAAACCTGCGACGTTTTGGAATTTCATTTGCTCGGCGGCGAACCGTTCACCCTGAAAAATCTTGACGAATATTTGATTGTCGCACGGCAATGTTTCCCCAAAATACGGTTGGTACTTGTCACGAACGGCACGCTGATTCCGACGCTCCCGCAAAAAATTTTGGATGCCTTGCGCGGAAATCGTTTTGAGTTGTACATTTCGCTTTACCCGCCGACGGCGAAGATGCTCAACAAAATTGAAGCGCGACTTAAGGAAAACGGCATACCTTACAAGATTGAGCGGATTGTGAAAAGTTTTGAGGCGCAGATGACGCTCAACAACGGTCACAATCCCGCCAAGACGGTCGCTCGGTGCAGATGCGGTTCGGGTCGCTCCATTCGCAACGGCAAAATTTACAAGTGCCCGATTGACGCCGCCGCTTACAAATTCGCCGCAAAGTTCAACATAAAAAGTTTTTCGCAACCGACGGGCATCGACATTTACGCGCCGAATTTTTCGTCAATGATTGAGCGGCTCGATAATCCCGTTGAGCTGTGTTATTGGTGCGCCGAAGATTACCGCAAAATTCCGTGGCAACCGACGAACAATCCGCGACTTGAGGATTGGTTTGCCGACCCCGACGAGCTGAAAAATTTCTTGTAAGCCGTCACGTTGCCCCGACAATGCGTCGGGGATTTTTTTGTTTACAAGCGGCGCGGCGACTGATACAATGCCCGCAGAAAAATTTTCGGAGGTGGCTTTAATGGACAGCAAGGTTTTATTCAACATCCAATACGGTCTGGTCGTTTTGAGCGCGAACGACGGCACTAAGGACAATGCCTGCATTATCAACACCGTCATGCAAGTGACCGCCGCGCCCGTCACGAAGGACAGAATTTCCATCACCGTCAACAAAAAAAATTACACGCACGACATCATTGCCAAGACAAAAAAATTCACCGCGTCGATTATTTCCGAGGCGGCGAGCTTCGAGCTGTTTAAGCACTTCGGCTTCCAAAGCGGCAGGAACGTCGACAAATTCGCCGACTTCGACAAGGTTAAGCGCACGGCGAACGGCACGCTTGCCATAACCGAGGGCACGAACTCTTACATCAGCGCGAACGTCATTCAGCAGGTTGAGCTTGACAGCCACTCAATCTTTATCGCCGAGGTCGTCGACATGGAAAAACTTTCCGACGTGCCGTCGACGACTTACAACTACTATCAGGCGCACATCAAGCCGAAACCCGCCGTCAAAGCCGTCGCGGGCAAAGTCAAGTGGGTCTGCAGAATTTGCGGCTACGTGCACGAAGGCGACGCTCCGCCCGAATTTTGTCCGCTGTGCAAACACCCGTCCACCGACTTCGACAAAGTTGTCGAGGCTCCCGCCGACGCGCCCGCGCAGGGCTCAAGCAAATACGCCGGCACCAAGACTGAACAAAATCTTCGCGAGGCTTTTGCGGGCGAATCGCAGGCGCGCAACAAATACACCTACTACGCTTCCGTCGCCAAGAAGAACGGCTTCGAGCAGATTGCCGCGCTGTTCCTTAAAACTGCCGACAACGAAAAGGAACACGCCAAGCTTTGGTTCAAGGCACTCGGTGAGCTCGGCACGCTTGAGGAAAATCTCGTTCATGCGGCTGACGGCGAAAATTTCGAGTGGACGGACATGTATCCGCGTATGGCGCGTGAGGCTGACGAAGAGGGCTTCCACGAGCTTGCCGAACAATTCCGCGCAGTCGCCGCCATTGAAAAGCATCACGAGGAACGTTATCGCAAGCTGCTCCGCAACGTCGAGGCGCAGGAAGTTTTCCGTAAAGCCGGCGTTCATGTTTGGGAGTGCAGGAATTGCGGACATCTCGTCATCGGCACGAGCGCGCCCGAACTTTGCCCCGTATGTTTCCACCCGCAAAGTTATTTCGAGGTCAACGCAGAGAATTACTGAAAATTTTTTCGTCACATAAAAAATTCAGGCGATCGGTTTAATCGACCGACCGCCTTTTTTTATTTGCCGAGGCTGTGGAAAAGTTCTTCGCAATGCTGCAGATACTCCCGCCGAAACGAAATGACGTGTTCACCGTAAACAAGTCTGCGACGCTCAAGTTCCGCAATGACTGCCGAATCGTTTTCTGACGCGATTAACAAGTGCGGCAAATTTTCACGGTGCATGTCGTCGACCAAAGCTACAATGTCCGCCACGTCGCGGATAAAAATTTTTTCGGCGAAGACATCTTCCCACAGCAGGCGCGATAAAATTTTCAGCGTTTCGGGCGAGCGAACAACTCTCACGGACGCAAAATTTTTTGTCGGCAGATAACGGCTGATTGACTGCCCGCGCTCCGTCCGCCGAATCAAACGTTGCAGTGCCATCAACTCCAAGGCAAATCGCGTTTGAAAATCGCGGTCGTTGTTGAGCATTTGCGCTCTGAACGGTCGCAAATCATAACCGAGCTGTGCGAATATCTCCACGTAAAAATCCGCGCCGAATCTGTGCCAATTGTGACAGCCGAACGGTAAGCTGTTGCCCAATTTTTTTACGGCACGGTCGGGATACCACTCCATTGAAAATTTTTCGGCGACTTCGACGGGCGCGACGTGGAATTTGTCGGCGTTGAGTATGCCGCAAATCGCAAAGAAGGCGTCTTCAACCGAATTTTCGATGACGTATCGGAGCTGTTGAAATGAGCCGAAGATACTCAAAAATTCGTGGCAAGCGCGGACTTTTCGCAGGCTGAAGCCGCCGTTGCCGACACGCGGAATTTTGCCGTTACAAAGGAAATTTCGCCAAGAGTAGCGCGGCCACGGTGCGCCGATATAATCAAATCCGAGCCGACAGAAAATTTCCAGCGCGTCATAGAAAACGAACGCGTCGAGCTGATGAATCAAAATGTAGTCGAAGTCCGCGAACGTCTCGTAAAAGTCGGGCGACAGCATAAGTCGGCTGTAAGACGCCACGCTTTGGAAGAATTGCGGCGGGAATTGCACGACGGATTCATTCGGCGCGACGTAAGAAAAATTTTTTCCTTCGGGCGCGACGAATATCAGCGGATAACGTCCCAAAACTTTGCGGCACCTGTCGAGCGAAATTTCTTCAAGCGGGTTGAGCTCCGCCTTGTAAATCGGAATGACGACGGCGTCTTTGATAGACGACAAAATTAATCACCTCATTTTATTTGCCGAGTCTGTTGAAAAGTTCTTCGCAATGCCGCAGATATTCCCGCCGAAACGAGACGATACGCTTGCCGTAAACAAGTCCGCGCCGCTCAAATTCCGCAATCAAAGGCGCGTCGTCATTTGAAGTTATCAGCAGGTGCGGCAATTTCTGCGGCGTCAGATCGTGAAGCAAAATATCTTGCTCGTCGGGCTCGTAAAGAAAAATTTTGTCGGCGATTGAGCTGTTTTCCATAAGCAGCCGCGCCAAAATCAGCATTGCAAGCGGGTGGCGAATGACGCGCACGGACGCAAAATTTTTTGTCGGCAGATAATGACCGATTGCCCGCCCGCGCTGTGTCCGCCGAATCAGACGTTGCGTCGCCGAACGGATAAGCCACGCCCTCAAGCCGCCGTCATAAAACGTCAGCAGATTTTGTAACGGTTGCAAATTGTAGCCGAGTTGCCGAAAAATTCCCGCGTAAAATTCCGGATTGTGATTGTGCCACGCGTGACAGCCGAACGGAAGTTTGCCGCCATTTTTTTTGACGACACGCGCGGGATTGAACTCCGCAGAAAATTTGTACGCGACATTGACGGGCGCGACGTTGAAATTGCAATCTCCGCGCTTTCCGCAATAAGAGAAAAAATTATCTTCGGGATATTGTTTGGCGTGCCAATCGGCAATCAAATCGGGATGGTTGACGAGCAAATTGTAATGAGCTTGAACGTTGCGCAGGCTGAAGCCGCCGTTGCCGACGCAAGAAATTATTTTAGTCCGATCGTGTCTGTACATGCGCGGCCACGGTGCGCCGATATAATCAAATCCGAGCCGACAAAAATTTTCCGGCGCGTCATAGAAAACGAACGCGTCGAGCTGATGAATCAAAATGTAGTCGAAGTCCGCGAACGCCGCGTAAAAGTCGGGCGACAGCATAAGTCGGCTGTAAGACGCCACGCTTTGGAAATGTTGCGGCGGGAATTGTGCGACGAATTCATTTGGCGCGACGTATGAAAAATTTTTTCCTTCGGGTACGACGAATATCAGCGGATAACGTCCCAAAACTTTGCGGCAACGGTCGAGCGAAATTTCTTCGAGCGGATTGAGCTCCGTTTTGTAGGTTGGAATGACAACTGCGATTTTCATTGGCGACACCCCGATCAACCGTCAAGATTTTGCCGCGTCTTGTGGAGCAGGCTCATCTTCATATCGTAGTAATCGGGCGTCATGTCGAGATAGTGGCGGTGCGGATTTTCAAAGCGTTGCTCTTCGTCCCAAATTTCGTTCGCAAGCTGATATTTGACGTAGTCGCGAATTTCGTGGAGTGTCGGCAAAGTTTCGACGCGCCTCCCGTCCTTGACGTAAAGCCGCGACAATTTTTTTGCGGTGCAGTTTTCAAAGCGGCGATTCTTCCACGGCTTGACGGGGTCGACGTAGCGGAAAGGTTTGCTCATGTCGACGGGCTCATCAAACAGCGCGATAAGGTCGGCGACGGCGTGACCGTTTTCGTCGTAGACGCGGTAGATACTTTTGACGCCGGGATTCGTGATTTTTTCGACGTTCTCGCTGACTTTGATTCGCGGGCTGAAGATTCCGTTCTCCTCGACGCCGACGATTTTATAGACCGCGCCGAAGACGGGCTCCGATTTCGCCGTGATGAGACGTTCGCCGACGCCGAAGCTGTCAATTGCCGCGCCCTGCTTAATCAGTGAAGTTATCGTGAATTCGTCGAGGCTGTTTGACGCGATGATTCTGCAGTCGGTCAAGCCCGCGTCGTCGAGCATCTTACGGATTTTTTTCGACAGATAAGCCAAGTCGCCCGAATCAATCCGCACGCCGCGCAGACGTTTACCCTGCGGCTCAAGAACTTCTTTGGCGACGCGAATTGCATTGGGAATTCCGCTGTGCACAACGTCGTAGGTGTCGACGAGCAACGTTGTCGAGTCGGGATAAACTTCGGCGTAGCGGCGGAAGGCGTCGAATTCGTTGCGGAAGTACATAACCCAGCTGTGAGCCATTGTGCCGTTTACGGGGATGTTGAACAGTTGCCCCGCGCTGACGGTTGCCGTGCCGTTGACGCCGCCGATAAATGCCGCGCGTGCGCCGTAAGTCGCCGCGTCCATGTTGTGAGCACGTCGCGCCCCGAAGTCCGACACGAAACGACCTTCCGCCGCACGAACAATCCGACGTGCCTTAGTCGCGATTAGCGATTGATGATTGACCTGCGCAAGTATGGCGGTCTCCACAAGTTGCGCGTCGATCAAATTCGCGACGACCGTAATGAACGGCTCATTCGGGTACATGACGGTACCTTCGGGAAACGCGTAAATGTCGCCGCGAAAGTGGAAGTCCTTCAGGCTGTCGAGGAAGTCCGCGTCGAAAATTTTTTGCCCGCGCAGATAATCGATGTCCTTCGCGCTGAACTGCATGTTCTCAACGTACTCAATCACCTGCTCAAGTCCCGCGAAGATTGCGAAACCGCCGACGTCGGGATTGCGGCGATAGAACACGTCGAACGCCACGCGGGTATTTTCGCCGCCCTGCACGAAGTAACCGTTCGCCATGGTCATTTCGTAAAAATCCATCATCATGGAAATATTTCGCTTATCAAACTGTGCGAAGCCGGCTGAGTCGCTCAAGCGGTCATTGCTTTGCGATAAGCCGACACCGCGCTCAAAACTTTTCGGTGAATCGCTGCTTCGTCCGATTTGGTTTCGGGCAGGTCTCTGTAATGCTGAGAGTTT
>JADEZP010000124.1 GCA_015206805.1 Quinella sp. 1Q7
GCGCGAATCGCCTGCCGAAGCCGAACTTGTCAGCCACAAACTGATGTATCGCGCGGGACTGATTCGCAAGGCGGCGGGCGGTCTGTATTCGTATCTGCCGCTCGGTTGGCGCACCATGAAAAAAATCATGCAAATCATTCGCGAGGAAATGGACGCCAAGGGCGGTCTGGAAGTCATGATGCCGATTGTTCAGCCCGCCGAAATGTGGCAGGAATCCGGTCGTTGGGCGGTCTACGGCGACGAAATGATGCGCCTTAAAGATCGTCACGGCAGAGAGTTCGCGCTCGGTCCGACGCACGAAGAAATGGTTACAACGCTGATTCACGACGAAGTCCGCTCCTACAAACAACTGCCGCTGATGCTCTACCAAATCCAAAACAAATATCGCGACGAAATTCGCCCGCGCTTCGGACTCATGCGCAGCCGCGAATTCGTCATGAAGGACTTGTACTCCTTCGACCGCGACGTTGACGGAATGAACATTTCCTACGAAAAAATGTACGACGCCTACAGTCGAGTGTTTACGCGTTGCGGCTTGAAATTTCGCGCGGTGGAGGCGGATAACGGCGCAATCGGCGGCGGGCACTCCCACGAATTCACCGTCCTTGCGCCCAGCGGCGAATCGAGCATTGCTTACTGCACGGCGTGCGACTTCGCGGCGAGCGATGAAAAAGCTCAACTCAAGCTGATTCATGCGGAGGCGGAGGAACTTCGTCCCCTGCAGAAAGTTTCGACGCCGAACTGCCACACGATTGAGCTTGTCAAAAATTTTTTGGGCGTGCCGATTGAAAAGACGATCAAGGCGGTTGCATTCATGGACGACGACGAGCGGTTGATTGTCGCATTCGTGCGCGGCGACCACGAAGTCAACGAAATCAAAGTTCTCAACGCCGTCGACGGTGCGAATCATCTTTACATGGCGGGCGAAAAACTTATCGAGGCGGCAAATTCCGTCCCCGGTTTCATGAGTCCGATTGGGCTTGCCGACAGCGCAATCGTCGTCGTCGACCAAAGCGTTATGCAAATGTCCAACGCCGTCGCCGGGGCTAATGAAGTCGACGCGCATTTTATCAACGTCACGCCGCGCAGAGACTTCCCCTGCGGAAAAATCATCGTCACGGATATTCGCATGGTGCAAGTCGGCGATCCGTGTCCGCATTGCGGCGCACCGCTTCAAATGACGCGCGGCATTGAGGTCGGGCAAGTCTTCACGCTCGGCAAAAAATATTCCGAGGCTCTGCATGCAACGTTCCTTGACGAGGACGGCAAAGTTAAGCATTTCGAGATGGGCTGCTACGGAATCGGCGTCGGGCGGACGATGGCGGCGGCTATCGAGCAAAATAACGACGCGGACGGAATTATTTGGTCGCGGGCAATCGCGCCGTTCGAGGTCGTTGTCGTGCCCGTCAATGCCAAGGACGACGCGCAACTTGCGCTTGCCGAGGAGATTTACGGCGAACTTGCAGCGGCGGGCGTTGACGTGTTGCTTGATGACCGCAAGGAACGCGCCGGCGTCAAATTCAAGGACTGCGATTTAATCGGCTACCCCCTGCGCGTGACCGTCAGCCCGAAAACTTTGGATAGCGGCAATGTCGAAGTCAAAATTCGGCGCAGTGGCGAGCTCATGCATTTCAATCGCGGCGAGTGCGTCGAAAAAATTTCGGAGTTGCTCAAAACTCTGTGAGGCGTTCCGAATTCTGCGGGCGATGGAAAATTTCTGTCGCCCGATTTTTTTTGGGGTGATGATGTTGAGACTTCCGCAATGTGAAATTTTTTCCGCAGGCAGTGACGCGCGTGAGGTGCTGTTCATTGCGGGCGGACGCGTGCCGAATGTCGACTGGTTCCGCGACGTGGCGGGCGGACGAAAAATTTTTTGCGTCGATAAGGGCGTCGACCTGTGCCGCGCCTGCGAGGTTGTCCCCGACGTTTTAATCGGCGACTTCGACAGCGCGAATCCCGACGCCGTCGCGTGGACACGTGCGAAAAAAATTCCCGCCGAAACTTATCCCGCCGACAAAGATTTTACCGACACGCAACTTGCACTGAATCGCGCCGCTGAAATTTTCGGGGAACACGTCGCGCTGTTGACGGGCTGTTTCGGCGGACGACTCGACCACATGTTCGCGACGCTGTTTACCTGCGCGGCGATTGAGCGGAAAATTTTTCTTGCCGACGAACGCGAAATTGTCTGCTACGTCAAGGGCGGCGAGACCGTCGCGGTGAATTTGTTCGCCGAGCCGCTTGCAGTGTCGCTGTTGCCCATGACGGCGGCTTGCGAGCGTGTGACGACGAAAAATCTTCATTGGGAGCTTGCGGGCGCGACGTTGACTCAAACCTTCCCGAACGCCGTAAGCAATCGTGTCGACGCGGAAAATTTTTCGGTGAGCGTCGGGCGCGGGACGTTGGCTGTGAGCTTGACTTTCGGCGCGGCGTGACTTTGACGGCGGCTTGCGGGCGCGACGTTGACTCAAACCTTCCCGAACGCCGTAAGCAATCGAATCGACGCGGGAAATTTTTCGGTGAGTGTCGGGCGCGGGACGTTGGCTGTAAGCTTGACTTTCGGCGCGGCGTAAATTGTTTGCAAAAACTTTCGGCGCGTGATAGAATTCGCAACGTGCGGTTGTAGCTCAGCAGGATAGAGCAACTGCCTCCTAAGCAGTAGGTCGCGCGTTCGAATCGCGCCAATCGCACCAACATATTGCAAAAATTTTTTTTGGAAAGTGCAACGTTATGCACCCCGAAATCATAAACACTGCGGACGACGGCACTGTCGGCACGTGGGGTCACATGTGGAATACGGGTATCTACCACTTCGACGAAACGCCCGTTACATTGGCACAAGTCAGAGCTTTATTGAAGTTCTCCGTCAAAAATAAACGCCCCGCTCGAAGTCTCGACGAGGCAACGGAGACGATTTGTTGGCGCAGGCGGAAGGCGTTGAACTGTCCGAGAAAGATGCGCAACAATTTTGGGAATACGCCGACGGTTCCGACCTTGATGTCGCCACGCTGAAAAAAGTCGCCGGCGGCAGTGAATACGGATTTTCGACTCCGCTGTAATAAACGCTCATGACGGCAACGCGACGGGCAAAGGAGTCGGCTTGAATATGGGACGCATTGACGTGATTATCTCCGCTCACCGAGCACATCAAACTTTGCCCCGAACACTTGCCTCAATCGCGGCGCAAAACATTCTGTCGGAAATTTCGGTTGTGGTCGTTGACGATGCGTGCCCCGAAGGCAACTACAACGACGCAATATCGCCGTTCAAATCGCGCATGTCACGTGCATTGACGCCGACGACACTTTCACAGGTGCTGACGCGTTGGCAATTCTGCGACGCGGCTTGAAGTCGTCGGAGCACGTTAAGTGTTGCGTCGGTGCCTTTGTCATGCTTGAACGCGACGAAACCGAAAAGGAGCTTGCCAAACATCCGTTTTCAATGGACGGCAAACTTTACCGCCGCGACTTCATCGACAGCTACGGAATTCGATTTAACGGCACGCGCGCCAACGAGGACATGGGTTATAACATGCTCGTAAGTCTGCTTTGCGACAATCCGAACGAACAAATTCATTCCGTAAGCGACGTTGTCTGCCGAGTGTATCGCACGCCCGACAGCATAACCCACGCGGGTAACGGGCAATTCGTTTGGGATCAATCGGACTGTTCATCTGCTACACCTATTGGAGCGCGATTTCGGTTGAAAAGCCCGCCTTCGCGCGAATGGAAACAAATTTGTCGGCGGATATCGGCGAACGAATCATCGCGACCCTTGCGGAAAAACAATATCTCAAGCTGTCGGAAGGATTCGTGCCGCCGATTGATTTTCGGGAGTTTTTGACGCGACTCAAGGACGACAACTACGACCCCGAACAAATTCGGCGGATTTGGGCGCAAATGAAACGTTCTCCCGAAACTCGCGCCTGCGTCGAGCGGAATGAGCTTGTCGGCGTCTGTCCGAAAGGATACGCGGACGGCTGAAGGTGGTGACCGTCGTGCAGATTGTTTGCGGCGTCATATGCTTGTTAATCGTCGTCGGCATGGCGGCAACAATCTATCTGTGGCGGACGGCGCGTCAACTGTTAAAGGCAATGATTCGAGCCGTCCTGTACACAATTCGTTCCGGCAGATATTACGGCGGCAGCACAATCACGCAACAGCTCGTGAAAAATGTTTACTTGACCCACGAACGAACGATTCGGCGCAAGGCACTTGAAGTCATAATCGCCCTGTATATCGATTGGGGCGCAATGCTGTCGAAGGACGAAATTTTGGAGCTGTATCTGAATTTGGCGGAGATGGAACCGAAAATTTTCGGTATTGGCGCGGCGTACGAATATCATTTCGGCAAGCGTGCGTCGCGGCTGACGCTCAATCAAGCCGTCATCTTGGCAACAACTATGCCGTCGCCCTTCCGGCATCGACCCGTGGAAGCACCGCTCTTTTTCGAGAAAATGCGTAATAAATCCTGCGGTGTTATTCGGCGGAAAAGGGCTTTGACCCCGAATTGCGCAGTAAACAGGAACTTCAAGCATACAGACAAAAATATCACATATAACGCAAAAATTTTCGGCTCTTCGCACACGCGGAGGGCTTAATTTTTTCGCGACAGATGACGAACAATCCGCGACGTGTCGGGCGTGACGATTCGCGGCGACTGAAATTTTTTGGCGGCAGATGACGAGCAAATCGCGACGTGTCGGGCGTGACGATTCGCGGCGGCTGAAATTTTTTTGGAGGCGATTTTATGTCGAGGAGGCTGATTGTTATGAGTATCGCGGCAATTTTGTTGGCGGCGATTGTCGGCGCGTATGTGATTTTCACGCCGAAAAAAAATTCCGCCGCACCAATGCCCATGCCCGAAGAAATTGTTCAACGCAACGAGGCGGCGTCGGGCGAGGCTGAAATTTATTTGGCGGGCGGATGCTTTTGGGGCATGGAATTTTTCCTGCGCAACGTCTCGGGCGTCATAAGCACCGAAGTCGGCTACGCCAACGGCAACACGCGCAATCCGAGCTATCGCGAAGTCTGCAACGACAGCGGGCACGCCGAAGCCGTCCACGTCATTTACGACGCCGAAAAAATTTCGCTGACCAAGTTGCTTGCCGAATACTGCCGCACGATTAATCCGACACTGCTCAATCGGCAGGTCAACGATCGCGGCATTCAATATCGCACGGGAATTTATTTCAGCAATCCCGCTGACGCCGCGACCGTCGATGAATTTCTGCGCGGACTGCAGGAAAATTATTCGGAGCCCGTCGTCGTGGAGCACGCGCCGATTAAAAATTTTTACCGCGCCGAGGACGAACATCAAGATTATCTGACGAAAAACCCCAACGGCTATTGTCACGTGCCGCGCGCGCTGATTGATGAGCAACGCAAGCTCAAGGCGGCTGAAACTTTGGGCGGCGACTTCCCGCGCGAT
The DNA here is from genome assembly GCA_015206805.1 of Quinella sp. 1Q7. Classification (GTDB taxonomy): domain Bacteria; phylum Bacillota; class Negativicutes; order Selenomonadales; family Selenomonadaceae; genus Quinella. Next base: position 5,431 of record JADEZP010000124.1, read on the forward strand.
AAAGTTTACGGCAAGCCGACTGCAGCGACGCTTGAAAATTTGAGCGACCTTCAACGCGCCGTTACTCAAGATGCCGCGACGGAGCCGCCCTTCCGCAACGAATACGACGCGGAATTTCGCAAGGGCATTTATGTTGACGTGACGACCGGGCAACCGCTGTTCGTGTCGACGGACAAATTTGATTCGGGCTGCGGCTGGCCGGCCTTCGCAAAACCGATCGATAAGCGCACAATCGAAGAGCGCGACGATAATTCTTTTGGCATGCGGCGCACGGAAGTTCGTGCCAAGGCAAGCGGTGCGCATCTCGGTCACGTCTTCGACGACGGTCCGAAAAATTTGGGCGGCATGCGTTACTGCATAAACAGCGCGGCTTTAAGATTTATTTCCCGTGAGCAAATGACTGCTCAAGGTTACGGCGAATGGCTTGACCTGTTCAAATGACGACTGCGCTTGTGACGCTCAACGTCAAACGGTCGGATGCAACTTCACGTTGTCGGCAAACGGCTGAATTCGTTTGACGATTGAATATGAAAAAACTTTGGTGTATATTGAACGGCGAAAGGAGGACTGCTTGTGGCAATAGATTTCAATTTCCCCGAAAGACTGCGCGGGCTTGTCTCGACGATAGGATTTCTCGATTATCTGGACATTTTAATCGTCACGATTCTGTTCTACCAGATTTATCAGCAAATTCACGACACACGCGCAATCACGCTGGTCAAAGGTCTGATGGTCATCGTCTTGATCAAGCTGATATGCGACGGGATAAATCTTCACGCAATGAGTTGGTTTCTGGAAAAAAGCGTGAATTGGCTGTTCGTGGCGTTGCCGATTTTGTTTCAGCCGGAATTGCGCCGCGCACTCGAACACATCGGTCAAGGGCAATTCTTCACGAGTTCCTCGCTTTTGAAACGCGAAGACGCCGAAGCCGCCGTGGGCGAAATCGTCAAAACCGCCAAAAAACTTTCGTCGACGAAAACGGGCGCGCTCATGGTCATCGAACGCAAAATGAAACTCAACGACATCAGCTCGACGGGCATTTATATCGACGGAATCATATCTTCGGAATTCTTGTTGAACGTCTTCATCGTGAACACGCCCCTGCACGACGGCGCGGCGATTATTCGCGGCAATCGTTTAATTTCGGCGGCGTGTGTCCTGCCGCTGACTGAAAATAACACGCTTTCGACGGAACTTGGCACGCGTCA
>JADEZP010000041.1 GCA_015206805.1 Quinella sp. 1Q7
CATGGGCTCGACAATCGTCGGCAACGTCGTCACGCTCGGTACGGCGAACTTCACGGCGGGCGGAGTCAGCGTCCTCGGCAACAGCGCGGCGTATGCGTTCAGCTTGACGGGCGGCGACTACAGCGGCTTGACGTTCTACGGTCTCGACACTGCGGCAGATGTTGTCACGGTCGCGGGCACGAGTTTGGCGGTCAATGTCGGCGGCGGCTCCAACGTCGTCTACGGTCTCAACACGAGCGGATACCTCACGGTCACTGCCGGCGACGGTAACGATTCAATCTTCGCGAACAGTTACAACACGATTGACGCGGGCGCAGGCGACGATTCAATCTTCGCGTACAGCTACAACAGCATTGTCGCGGGCGACGGCAACGATTCAATCTTCGCGAGCGGCAACAACAACGTCATTGACGCGGGCGCGGGTGACGATTCAATCTTCGCGTACAGCTACAACAGCATTGTCGCGGGCGACGGCAACGATTCAATCTACGTGAACGGCATCAACAACACGATTGACGGCGGCGCGGGTTCCAACTTCATCACGCTCACGGGCGCGACGGGCAACTACATTGACGTGAGCGACGGCACCAATTCAATCAGCCTCGGCACGGGCGTCCAGAGCTTCACGGTCAGCGGCTTCAGCGCGGACGACACAATCACCTTTGCCGGCAACGTTACGGCTCTCGGCTCAATCAACGGCGGAATGACCGTCACTGCGGGTAGCAAGACCGTCACGATTAACGGCTTGGATTATTCCGCCGAACTCAACGATTGGACGCTCAACGGCGGCAAAGCCTATTACGGACCGCAGACGCTCGCGGGCGGCTACTCAATCAGCGGCAACGCAATCACCTACAGAGACCTTGAACTCGGCGGAACGTTGCTTGAACTCGACGGCATAACTTCCACGGACGGCTTCACGGTCGATAGCGGCAACACGATCGCAACGCTCAACGCGGCGGGCTTCAGCTCAACCGTCACCGTCCTCAAGAACGATAAGTCGTTAGAGTTCTACTTGAGCGGCGCGGTCAGCAGTGCTGTTACGTTCGTCGGCTTGAGCGGCGTGCAAGACAGCATCCTTAACGAAGTCGCAAGCTTGACGATTGACCTTAGCAACGGCGGCGACACGGACGACGACAACGTCACCAACTACGGCGATTACGTCTCGATTGTCGGCGGCAGTGCCTTGACCGCCTCGAACGAAGGCGACCACGTCACAATTGACGGCGGCGACGGCGACGACATCATTCAAAATGACGGCGGCAAATACGTCATCATCAACGGCGGCGCGGGCGACGACAACATCGACAACAACGGCGGCGACAACGACTCAACCGGCTTTGTCACGATTAACGGCGGCGACGGCGACGACAACATCACCAACAGCGGCGACAGCGCATATATCAACGGCGGCGGCGGCTCCAACACAATCGCTCTCAACGGCGGCTTGAACGTCACAATCAACGTCAGCGAAGGCAACGACTTAATCGGTCTCGACAGCTTCGACCAAGCAAGCTTCAACGTCGTTGGATTCGGCGTCGGCGACACAATCGGCTTGTCGGCGGCAGTCACGAACTTCAGCGTCAGCGGCAACACGCTCACGGCGGGCAACGTCACAGTCTACGGCATAAGCGCAATCGCAACGGTCAAAACAGGTTGGGACACTCCCGCCACGTCAAGCATCGGTTACCTGCAACACACGGTCGCGGGCGCAGTTCTCGGCGGCTACAGCATGACAATCACCTACGATTCGCTCGACGCTTACGCGACGCTGTTCACGATTGACGGGCTCGGCGCGTCGACGGGGCTCAGCTACTTCGGCACGGGTACGGTCGTCACGGTCAACGGTGCGGCTCTTACAGACGGTGTCAGCGGCGTCACAATCAGCGGCGGCGATTATACCTTCGTGCTCGGCGAAGGCGTCGTCACACCGAAAGCGGACGGCTCGGATGCAAAATGGACGCTTGACGGCGGCAAAGCAAGCTACGTCCTTGCGGGCGGCACGTCGGGTTACAAACTCTCCGCCAACAAGAAAGTCATCACCTTCCAGACGGCGGGCAGTGGCACTCCGTTGCTTGAACTCGACGGCATAACCAATATCGCGGGCTTCAGCGTCGCTGTCAGCGGCGACGGCAACGTTGCCACACTCAACGCGGCGGGCTTCAGCTCCAATGTCACAGTCCTAAGCAACAGCTACGACTTCGCGCTTGAACTCGTCGGCACGGCGGCGGCAGGCACGACCTTCAACGGCATGAGCACCGCAGACGTCATCAACAACCGCGTCGACGGTCTCACGGTCAACGGTCTCGGCGGCGACGACGAAATCACCAACTACGGCGCGAACGCGACGATTGACGGCGGGCTTGGCGACGACATCATCGACAACTACGGCGTCAGTGCTGTGATTAACGGCGGACTCGGCAACGACAACATCAGCAACGACGGCGCAAGCTCACTGGTTGACGGCGGCGACGGCGCGGACGAAATCGAAAACACCGGCGACTTCGCGACTGTCAACGGCGGGCTTGGCAACGACACAATCCGCAACGACGGCGTCAGCGCAGTCATCAACGGCGGCGGCGGCTCCAACTTCATCAACCTGCAGAAGGGCGATTACGTCTTTGTCAACGTCACGGAAGGCGACGACACAATCAACGTCGACGCTACCTCAATCGATAACTTCAGCGTCAGCGGCTTCAGCACGGGCGACGTGATAACCTTCGACGACGCGGATATCACGGGACTCACCACGGTCGACAGCGGGCTTGTCGTGACAATCGGAGACGACAACGTCACAATCGGCGGCTTGAGCTTGTACACAATCGGCAACGTCTGGCAACCCATTTCCGGTAGCAACGCGATTGACTACGTGGCACAAACTGTTGCGGGCGCACTTAGCAGTGACGACGGTAAGCAACTCACCTTCGGCGTCGGCTCTGAAAGCAACATCTTCCACATCTACGGCTTGAGCACCGAAACGGGACTTACGACCGACGACACATTGAAAGTCGTCACGGTCACTGCGGACGCCTTGAGCGGCGTAACCAACGACGTGACAATCATCGGCAGTAACTACACCTTCAGCTTGAGTGGAATCAGCACAGCTCAATACACAGCTTCGGGCTGGTATTCCGCAGAAAACGACAACACGGCGTCGCTTATCGGTGCATGGAACACGGCGGGCTTCTCACTTTCGGGCGACAGCACCGTCATCGAATTCACCTCCGCTGACGGCATAAGTGACCCGCGCGTCGTGCTAAGCGGAATTTCAAGCACACTCGGCATGGCTTACGACACCTCCACAATCACCGTTGTGCAGTCGAACTTCGCGGGCACAAGCGTCAGCATCATCAGCAACCGCGAAGGCTTCACGTTCAGCTTGAGCGGCACTTTCAACGCAAATAATATCTTCTACGGCGGCGACGCGCTCAACGATTCAATCTTCGCGGCGGACAGCGCAAAGGGTATCACGATTGACGGACTCGGCGGCAACGACTTTATCGGCGGCGGCTTGAGCACGGCAGTCTGGCTCAACGGCGGCAGCGGCGCGGATACGTTCAGCTTCGGCGGCGGCAACGACACAATCGCCGATTATCACCACAGCGACAGTGAAGTCGACAAAGTCAGCTTCGGCGACGGCTTCACAATCGACGACATCATAGCGGTCAGCAAATTTGACGGAAATACCAAGCTTGACTTCAACACAAGCGGCGGCTCCACGGCAACGGATACGCTCACGTTCATGGGAATCAGCGTCGCGGACACCGTCAGCGTCACCGACAGCGGCGATTGGAAGTTCTACGGCGAAAGCAACGCGATTCTCACGGGCGACGGCTTTGGCGGCATCTTCCTCGACAGCGTCGACAACTTCACCTTCGGCGCGAGTGGCCTCGACACGAACTACAGCGACCTCAACAGCGTCACACTCAAGGCGGGCGGCTTCGTCACTGCGGCAGGCTTGAGCGAAGGCTCCGTCACAATGAAGGCTGTCGGCATTAACGACGCAATCTTTGAAGGCGGCATGAGCAGCAGCGACTACTTCTTCTACGCGGGCGGCTCAATGACGATTCGCAGCTACAAGGAAGATCCCGACTACATCACAATCGGTAAGGGCTTCTCAATCACCGGTCAAAGTTGCCCGATGGGGGACGACGCGGTTCCGAACGTCACGCTCTGGACTGCAAACAGCGACGGCGTTAAAGGTACAATCTTGCTTGAAGGCGTCACCAACGACAATCCGCACAAGACCGAAATCATGGTTTACTACGAAGACGGCGGCAACGAGAGAATCAACCTCACGGGCGACATCTTCAACAGAACGCGCAAGAATGCCGCCACGGAAGTCACCATTGCCCCGGCAGGAAAATATCGCGACTTCGGTATCCAAACCACTACGCCCAGTGCTCAAGAGACAATCCACACGTCGGAATACTTCACGAACCTCACCTATATCCAAGCCGACGCCTCAACCGATAACGTCCACTTCATCGGCAACCAAAACGCCAACACGTTCTACATTGCGGGCGGCGAAAGCAACATCCTCACGGGCGGCATGGGTAAAGATACCTTCGTCTTCGGCTCGTTCAGCAATTCAAGCGGCTCGGCTGTCTACGGCGGCGGCATAATCACAGACTTTGGTATCGGCGTCGTCAAGAACGGCAGCGGCTCGGCTCTGGCAACCAGCCCGCTCGAAGACGGCTCAACCGACAACACGGTGCCTTACGAACGCAACAATCCGCTAAGCTACGCCGAAGGCAACGACGTGTTGCAAATCAACGGCAAGGTCGTCGAAATCGCCTTCGCAGGTCACGGCGTCGCCAGCACCAAGAAAAAAGCGGCATTCACGGCTTACGTCACCTACGACGCGGACGGCAAGGACGATACTAAGGACGATAAACACACCATCATGCTTGCCAACATCGCCAAGACGCCGACCAAGACGAGTGCCACCGATAGTAAACAAATCTTCAAGACCGACGACTTCTCGGCAGGCTTGCTCAAGATTTCCCATAACGGCGGCAGCGGCGACAATTATTCGATGATCACGGGCAGTGCGTTGACTTCGCTCTTCCGCACGACAGTTTCCGGCGGCGAAGGCGGCACGTCGTACAGTCCCAACATCGCCGCGCTCGACGCCATCATCAACAACAGCGGCAACAAATACGCCACTGATTTGTTTGCGGCTTACGGTTACGCCAAGGATTCAAATTCGTCGCTTGCAAGCAACGGCATCTACTACACAACGGTCGACAGTCAGAGCGGCGGCGGCGGTACTACACCCTGACCTTTCACGAACGGCGGCAGGAGGCTTTCACGGCTGACTGACCTGAACGCCTAAAAAAATTGGGGCGTCTCGAAAATTTCGGGACGTCCCTTTTTGTTGCCGAATTCCGAACGTAAAGCTCGCATTTTATGTAAGGTGCCGAAGCGTCGACCTCGGCGTTTATGTTTGCTTGAATTTTTGCGCGGCGGTTTTACGTGCGATTCAACGTAAACGGGCGATTTTGACGCCAAAAACGTGACTTCAGCAACCACTGAACGTAAATATCATATTTTATGTAAGGTGCCAAAGCGTCGACCTCGGCGTTTATGTTTGCTTGGATTTTTGCGCGACGGTTTTACGTGCGATTCAACGTAAACGGGCGATTTTGACGCCAAAAACGTGACTTCGGCAACCACTGAACGTAAATATCATATTTTATGTAAGGTGCCAAAGCGTCGACCTCGGCGTTTATGTTTGCATTGATTTTGAATACGAGCGTTTTACGTGCGAAAAAAATCCCCCGTCCGTCGTGGACAGGGGATTGAAAATTTCTATCGTGCGTAATGAGTTTTGCTTAGAACTTGTAGAAGTCGACAGATTTAATCGCGAGCGGTGAGCCGTTCGGGATAAAGACGATGTCTTGCGATTCGGGACGCGGATAGACGCGGGTCGTCATGACTTCGGCATATGCGCCGCCGTTGATGAAAATTTCCAGCGCGGATTTATCGAGGAACATGCGGAACTTGAGCACGTCGCCGTAGGGTTGCAGGATAACTTTGCGTTCGCCTTTGCCGCCCGCACCCGCTTGGTCACGATTGAGCGCGAGGACAGTTTTGCCGTCTTCGACGAGGCACTTGAGAACGGTCTTTTCGACAGCGTCCGCCTTTTCGGATTCGCCGACGAACAAATCAATCTCAAATTCGGGCGAAGCCTTCGTGTCGATTTCGAGGAGGAGTTCGCCGCAGTTGCCCTTGACGCCTTTAAGTTTCGCCGAAGCAACAGCACTGTCAATCGTGATGTTCTCGTAGTGAGCGTGTTCGGCACCTTCGCGAAGACCTTCGAGTTCTTTGGGCGGAACGGTATAAACAACGCCGTCTTTGAACTTGAGTTCGCGCGGGACTGTGAGCATGGTTGCCCAGCCGTCCGCTTGTTCGGGGAAGGGACTTTGCCACGCCGCCATCCACGCAATGATGAAGTAGCGACCTTCGGGATTTTTCATCATTGTCGTCGCGTAGAAGTCGAAGCCGTGGTCGAACGTGAAGAATTCGCCGTGGTCGTAAACGCCCGTGTCGTAGTTGAGTTTGCCGATCATGTAGCCCGCTTGGTGAATGTTGTGGAACATGTAGCCTTTCGGCGGGACGTGTTGCGGCGAAATAATCATGACGTAGGTGTCGCCGAAATGCGCGAAGCCGGGGCATTCCCACATTGTGCCTTCGGAGTAGTCGGGCTTGGAAATTGCGGCGACGGATTTAAATTTCCAGTCGAAGAAGTTTTCGCTGTCGAACAGGACGATTTGCGTGCGGGAGCGGTCGTGAATTCTGTTGCCGATCGCGCAGTAATATTTGCCGTCGTGATCCCAGATTTTGGGGTCGCGGAAGTCGACGTTCGCAACAATCGGGTGATCGTTCGGGATGTCGATGACGGGATTTTTTTCGTATTTCGTGAAGTTGATGCCGTCTTCGGAATAGGCGAAGCATTGACGTTCGGTGACGTTGCCGCCGCCCGATGAGCCCGACGGATTGTAGCCCGAAGGATTGCTGGCATTGCCGCCGACGTCGGTTCCTTCCGCCGAACGGTTGAAGCGTTGCGACGTGTACATAAGCCACAGTTTGCCTTCAAATTCGTAGCCGCAGCCGCTGAAGCAACCGTCCCAATCGTACCATTCTTTGCCCTCGGAAAATTCGCCGGGCGTAATGGCAATCGGTTGATGTTCCCAGTGGAACAGATCTTTACTCGTGGAGTGACCCCAGTGCATAGGTCCCCAGTTGACGGAGTACGGATGATACTGGTAGAAAATGTGATATTGTCCTTTGTAGTAGGAGAAGCCGTTCGGGTCGTTGAGCCAGCCGACGGGCGGCGCGACATGATACTTCGGATACCATTTGGACTCCTGACATCTTTTAGCCTGTTCGGGGTCTAATTTTTTGTCTAGCATTTAACCCACCTCCGCCGTCAATTTTAAGTTAGCGTAGGTTTAAAGTCAATAGAAATTCTTTGGCAATGGCAGAAAATTTTGATACAATTCGCGGGCTTGAGCGGTCGTTGCAAATTTTGAACATAAAACCCTCCGACGCGCCGAAGAGCTTGTGATTATGACGTGATTTAGCTTACCAATTCCAATCTTTTTCCGTCATGTAGTGACCCGTAACTTTCATTGCGTGCTGACGAGCCTCTTCCTGCGTGATTTTTTGCCCGTCAAGATAATATTCGTTATTGGGAGAATTCACTCCACCAAAAATTTTTGCTTCTATACCAACTGTAGACCAGCCCTTTTTAATTTCTTCGTTATGCTTCAATTTCCAACTAATTTTAAATGCTCCGTAGCGGTTTGTTGAACCGTTCAAACTGTTAAGGAAACGACTGTCATCTGCCGTTTCGTACTTTGTGCCGCCCGCAACCATGGAAAGTTCGTCGTCGCTCATTGTTTCGAGTTCCGCGTTAATTTTTTGAATGTTTTCGTCACGTGTTGCCATTGTTATCAGCCTCCTATACAATTTTGAAAGAAATTTTGAACGAAAAAGCCCCTCGACCGTGCGCCGAAGGGGTTGTGATTATGACTTGATTCAGTTTACCATTTCCAATCTTTTTCCGTCATATAGTGACCGGTAACTTTCATTGCGTGCTGACGAGCCTCTTCCTGCGTGATTCGCTCACCATTTAGATAATATTCGTTAGGATCACCGGACTGACAAAGGTTAGAACCACAGGACAACTTTGCTGTTATTCCTACTGTCTTCCATGCATTTTCAATTTCTTCGTTATAAGCATTAGCGGGTAATCTTAACGCACCGTAACGGTCGCACGAGCCGTTCAAACTGTTAAGAAAACGACTGTCATCTGCCGTTTCGTACTTTGTGCCGCCCGCAACCATTGAAAGTTCGTCGTCGCTCATTGTTTCGAGTTCGGCATTGATTTTATTGAGCTGTTCCTCACGTGTTGCCATAGTTATCCGCCTCCAAATTGTTTTGTAGCTTATACGTTGGAGTTCCGATTTCGTTACAAACTTTAGCAAAAAAATTTTCCTCCGTCAAACAAAAAGCCCTCGACGTGTGCCGAAGGGTTTTTTGTGAGCGAGCTGAGTGTTTAAAGTTTGAGTGCCGCGTTGCCGCCTGCCGATTCAAACTGTACGATACCGCCTGTGATTTCGTCGAGTTGCTCGTCGGTGAGCTGTTATCGACATCCGAAATGTTTTTAGAATGCTCCTGCATAGCCATCATAATCAAAATTGGCAATCTGTGATTCAGAGCAACCTTGTTGTCTGAGCACGTGAGCGAATGCTTCCTTGCGCGAAACTTCTCTGCCGCCAATCCAATATTTATTGTCGCCGGATCCAAATACGGTACAACATGTAACTCCGACCCTTGCCCAACCGTCATCAACGTTTTTTGAAATATTATTCCAGTTAAACGCTATCGACAAAAAATCGACCGCTTGTCCGTGTATGAGGTTCCTATTCGATAAAAAATTACTGTCGCCAATAGTTTGCATTGTGCCGCCGCCCACCACGCCATCGAGTTCGTCGTCGGTGAGCTTTTCGTCCGCGAATTTTTCGTCAGCCATAATATCGACCTCCAAAATGTTTTATAGCTTATACGCGGGATAATCGAGTTCGTTACGCAGTTTATCAAAAAAATTTTGTTTCGGCAACGAAAAAATCCTTCGACGCGCCGCCGAAGAGTGTTCTTTGTGATAAAATAAATTCGATATGTATCGCTAAAGGAGGCAACGATTTTGATACGACTGATTTTTTTCGTGATGATGATGTGTTTGTTGATGACTTCGACCGTTAATGCTCAAGTCAAAAAAATTCTGTACGTGCCGATTGACAACCGCCCGTGCAATTTGTCGCAGGTGGTGCAGGTCGCCGAAAAGCTCGGTTACGAAATTTTGACGCCGCCCGCAGAAATTATCGGCGCAGAAAAATTTCGCGGCGACCCCGAAAAAATTTGGCAATGGGTATTCGACACGGCACCGCAGGCAGATTACGCCGTGCTGTCGACGGACGCGCTGATGTATGGCAGTCTCGTCGCGTCGCGGATTCAGCAGCTCGACCCGTCGGAAATTTTGGCGCGTGCACGACGCTTTGAAGACCTCGACGCGAAGTTTCCGTATCTGCAGATTTACGCGTTCGGAACGATTATGCGGACGCCGCGCGGCGTGTCGTACCCCGGCATTGAGCCCGACTATTACGCGGTTTACGGTCCGAAAATCTTCCAATACTCGGCACTGCTCGATAAGCAGGAAACGGAGCGACTAAGCGGCAAGGATCTGCGCGGGCTGAAAAATTTGCGGGCGGAAATTCCTGCGGAGCACCTCGACGATTGGTTTGGTCGACGCGCAAAAAATTTCGACGCCAACAAATATTTAATCGACCTCACGCGACGCGGCGTCTTTGAATATTTTTTGCTCGGTTGCGACGACAGTGCGCTTTACAGTCAAACGCACCTTGAAAGCCGTCACCTGACCGAATACGCCAGCGATTTGGGCAAGACCGTCGTGCAAGTCACGTCGGGCGCGGACGAACTGGGCATGTTGATGATTGCCCGCGCCATTAACCGTGACCGCGATCAAATGCCGTTCGTGTCCGTGCTGTACAATGACGGCGTCGGAGCGAAAACTTTCCCGACGTATTGCAATGAGCCGATTGGCGTTTCAGTCGACGCGGCGATTATTGCGGCGGGCGGACTGCGAATTCCCACGCATGAACGCGCCGACCTTGTCCTTGCCGTCAACACGCGGCGTAACGGAAAAACTTTCGAGGCATCGGATGCCAAGCGCAACAAAATCAATCTGCGCGGCGACGTGAAAAGTTTCGTCGAGCCCGTGAAAAAATTCGTGGCGGCAGGTTATCCCGTGGCAGTCGCCGACATCGCCTTTGCAAACGGTGCCGACAACGCGTTGATGAATCAGCTGAAGAAATTCGACCTGCAATACAAAATTCGCGCATACGGCGGCTGGAACACGGCGACGAACTCAACGGGCTTTTTAATCGGCGCGGGCGTGCTGACGACGTTCATGGACGACAAAGCCGTTGCCGAGTTGTTGACGACGCGCTACCTTGACGATTGGGCTTATCAGGCGAACATTCGGCAGGAGATAATGAACGCGAGCTACGGTATACCCGGCAACGGCGGCTTATGGGCATTGGGCGACAAACTCCCGCCGCTGGAAAAACTCCTCAACGAACGCATGAAGACTTTCGCCGCCGAGAACTTGCGCTTACCGAATCGTTGGCGGCTTGAGGCTTTGACGGTGCGTCTGCCGTGGAAGCGAACATTCGAGTGTGACCCGCGCTTTGAGCTTGCAGACTGATTGGAGGCGTCGACGTGTCGGACAAATTTTTAATCGCGGGAATTTATTTGGGCGTCGTAAATGTCGTGACGTTCGCGCTGTTCGCTTACGACAAGTATTGCGCTCAACATGACAGATGGCGAGTCCGCGAAAGTACGTTGCTGTTTTGGTCGGCAATCGGCGGAGCATTGGGCGCGGGCATTGCAATGGAAATCTGTCGCCACAAAACATTGCACCTGAAATTCAAATTCGGCGTTCCGCTGTTACTGTTCGTGCAGATAATTTTAATCGGCTTACTGCTGACAAACCCCGCCAACATAGTCGACAAGCTGTTGTCGCCGTAAAACGTACAAGTTGCCGTAAACTTAAGGGGCGCACATGGATGTGCGCCCTTGTCGCCGCCGTTAGAAAACGTGACGTTTTCGTAGGCGGCTGTCTTTCTTTTTGCTACTTTTTCTTTGGACAAGCAAAGAAAAAGTAGTTCACACATACAAACTTGAATCAACGTTACGGACGGCTGACACCGTTGACAAAATTTTTAAGCGTGCCGACGCGCCGCAACCAACAAAAAATTCCTTCCGCGTGCTATAATCTTCGGCGGAGGGAATTTTTTTATGGAGATACGAAATTTTTCAATCATCGCGCACATCGACCACGGCAAATCCACGTTGGCTGACCGCCTAATCGAAATGACCGGTACCGTCGAAAAGCGCGAGATGAGCGAGCAATTTTTGGACAACATGGATCTTGAGCGCGAACGCGGCATCACGATTAAGGCGCAAACCGTTCGGCTCAAGTACACTGCCCGCGACGGCAAAACTTATCAGCTGAATCTAATCGACACGCCCGGGCACGTCGACTTCACCTACGAAGTTTCGCGCAGTCTTGCCGCGTGCGAAGGCGCATTGCTCGTCGTCGACGCAACGCAGGGTGTCGAGGCGCAGACGCTGTCGAATGTCTACCTTGCGCTTGAACACGACCTTGAGATTGTGCCCGTCATCAACAAAATCGACCTGCCCAGTGCCGATGTCGAACGTGCCCGCGCAGAAATCGAAGAGGCTATCGGGCTTGACGCGTCCGACGCCGTGAAATGTTCCGCGAAGACCGGCGAAGGCGTCGACGAAATTTTGGAAGCTATCGTCGAAAAAATTCCGCCGCCCGAAGGTGACGCCGCCAAACCGTTGCAGGCGTTGATATTCGATTCGTACTTCGACTCGTACAAAGGCGCGGTTGCTCACGTGCGCATTTTCGACGGCACCGTTCGCAAGGGCGACAAGCTCAAACTTTTGGCGACGGGCAAGGAATTCGACGCGACGGAAATCGGAATTTTCGCGCCCGCAATGACTGAACTCGACGAACTGTGCGCGGGCGAAGTCGGCTACATTTGCGGCAGTCTCAAGGACGTGCGCGACGTTCGTGTCGGCGACACCGTAACCACGTCGAAAAATCCTGCGGAGGCTTTGGCGGGCTACCGTGCGCCCGTGCCGATGGTTTTCTGCGGACTGTATCCGACTGACAGCGTCGACTACGACAATCTTAAAGACGCGCTCGAAAAACTTCAGCTCAACGACGCCGCGCTTGTTTATGAGCCCGAAACGTCCGCCGCGCTGGGATTCGGCTTCCGTTGCGGATTTTTGGGGCTGTTGCATATGGACGTGATTCAGGAGCGACTTGAACGCGAATACAAACTGAAACTCGTCACGACCGCGCCGAGCGTCGTCTACAAGGTGCACAAGACTAACGGCGACGTGCTGACGATTGACAATCCCGCCGCGCTCCCGCCGACGACCGAAATTAAATTCATTGAGGAGCCCGTCGTTAAAGCAACCGTCATTGTGCCGAGCGACTATATCGGCGCGGTTATGGAAATTTGTCGCGACAAACGCGGCACCTACCGCAGCATGGATTACATTGACAAGACCCGCGTCATGATTGTTTACGAGATGCCGCTCAACGAAATTATCTACGACTTCTTCGACAAGCTCAAGTCCACGACACGCGGCTACGCAAGTCTCGATTACGAACTTAGCGGCTACAAGGAAAGCGACCTTGCAAAGCTCGACATCCTGCTTAACGGCGATCTTGTCGATGCGTTGAGCTCAATCGTCCACCGCACTCGCGCCGCAAAAATCGGGCGGATACTCGCGCTCAAGCTCAAGCGGCTCATTCCCGAACAGCTGTTTGATATTCCCGTGCAGGCGGCTATCGGCGGACGAATCATTGCCCGCGAAACCGTCAAAGCTCGGCGCAAAGATGTCCTTGCCAAATGTTACGGCGGCGACGTTTCACGCAAGCGCAAACTGCTCGAAAAGCAGAAAGCCGGTAAAAAGCGCATGAAGGCTGTCGGCAGCGTCGAATTGCCGCAGGAAGCGTTTATGGCTGTACTGACCGTCGGCGACGATGATTGACGTTGACTCGGCGACTGAAATTGAAAACTCCCGCAAGATTTTCCTGCGGGAGTTTTTGTGTTCCATAAACGAAAAAAACCTTGTCGCGCGGGCAAGGGAATCCTTGACATTTCCCGCGCGCTGTCAAGCCGTTTTAACTTTTCGCTACTTGAAAGGAGAATCCATTATGAGTAATCCCGTTCAAATCTTCGTGCACGAACGATTCGGAAAAATCCGCGCCGTCATGATTGACGGTGAGCCGCATTTCGTCGCCGCCGACGTCTGCAAAGCCCTCGAACTCGGCGATGTTTATCAAGCAGTAACGCGTCTGAACGACGATGAATGGCGGTTTAAAAATGATACCCCCGATAAGACGTATAACATACGCCCTATATGGGGTACTAATCCGATTCTCGTCAACGAGCCCGGTCTGTATCACCTCATCTTCACGAGCCGCATGCCCAACGCTCGCGATTTTCAGCATTGGGTCTATCACGAAGTCCTGCCGTCGATTCGCAAGACGGGCAGTTATTCGCTCTTCGACAAGCCCGCCGCCGAACCTGTCGCCGACAAGACTGCGCCCGCCGCAATTCGTCCCGAAGCGATTTATCTCGTCTACGTTTTGCTCTTGAGCGACGGTAAAGTCAAAATCGGCATAACGAAACGTTTGTGCGAACGCCTCGGCGAAATCAAACGCGAAACTGGTTTGACCATCGAACGCGTATATTTTTCGCCTTTCATGCCGCGAAGGTTAGCATTCTTTGTTGAGTGGTTTTGCCAAGAAAATTTTTCGTCGCGGCGCGTTAAGGGCGAAATTTTTTCCGTCGACTTCGAGAGAGCCTGCGCGGCAGTCGAACGTTTCGTTAAGCTCGTTTCCGTCAAACCGATTGACTCCAAACTGAATATTGCGACCGTTAATTTGTCTGCCGCCGAAAAGTTCAAATGACTGACGGCGGATTTTTTTTGCCCGAATACAGCATGGTTGAGCGGTATAGCAAAGAAAAATTCTTCAAGCGGCGCGTGAAGGGCGAAATTTTTTCCGTCGACTTCGAGAGAGCCTGCGCGGCTGTCGAAGACTTCGCAACCACCGAAAAGTTCAAGTGACACGGCGGCGAATTTTTTTTTGGCGACGCCGACGGCGTTGCTTTTTTGTTGCGGCGGTGATTGATTGTCGCTAAAATATTCGTGTTCGGAGGTGACGGAATGATTTACATTCACGTGCCGTTTTGTCGGAGCAAATGCCGCTACTGCGCGTTCAATTCGATTGTAGGCGGCGCGGATATACGTGCGGCTTACGTCGACGCGCTGATTCGGGAGATTGAACTGCGCGGCGACAATTCGGCTGTCGAAACGATTTACTTCGGCGGAGGCACGCCCACGACCTTGACGCTTGCGCATCTTGAAAAAATTCTCTACGCGGTCAATGGAGCTTTCAACGTCGACAAACGCGCTGAAATCACAATCGAGGCGAATCCCGGCACCGTCGACGAAAATTATCTGCGCGGACTGCAAATGCTCGGCTTCAATCGGATAAGTCTCGGCGTGCAAAGTTTCGACGACGCGCTGTTGAAAATTCTCGGACGAATTCACACTTCGCGGGCGGCAGTCGATACGGTTGCGCTCGCGAAAAAATTTTTCGGCAATGTCAGCGTCGATTTGATGTACGGTTTGCCGACGCAGACGCTTGATGACGTTCGCCGCGACGTGAGCCGACTCGGAGCCCTTGACGTTGAGCACGTGTCGATTTACGGGCTGGAAGTCGAATCGGGCACGAAATTTTTTGAGCTTGCCCGCGCAGGTAAACTGCCGCTTCCCGACGAAAACACCTGCGCCGACATGTACGACCACATTACGGCGACGTTGCCCGCACTCGGTTGGCGACGATATGAGGTCAGCAACTTCGCCCGTGAAAATTTCGAGAGCCGTCACAATCGCGGCTACTGGACGGGCAAAAAATATTTCGGCTTCGGAGCGGGCGCGCACAGTTTCGACGGCGGCTTGCGGACTTCAAACGTTGGCGACGTGTCGAAATACATCAGCGGTATCTGCGCGGGCGAAAATGTTTCCGTCGTCGAGGAGGTCGTTTCGCGTCGCGCGGCAATGGAAGAATTTTGTTTCCTAGGCTTGCGGCTCGTCGAGGGCATTGACGCCGCAACGTTTAAGGAAAAATTCGGCGCGAATATCTTTGACGTGTTCGGCGCAGTCATTGAGCGCAATCGGCGATTCGGCTTGCTTGGTGTCGACGGCGACAAAATTTTTCTTACGACGCGCGGCATGAGTTTGGGCAACGAAGTCTTCGCGGATTTTTTATTGTGAGGAGGCGACGACGTGAAAATTTTTCTGACGGTGCTGATGATGACGTTTGCCGTTATGTCGACTGCGAGCGCGGAAATTTATCGGCAGGGCGTGTTCTACGTGATTTACGACGCGGAAGGCTCTGCCGCCGTCAACAAAACCGACGTGAATTTGAACGGCGTGCCTGACGTCGTGGAGGACATCGCCACGCAACTGAATGCCGCCCGCGAACTTTTTAACGGAGTGTTCAACTTCCCCGACCCGCTGACTTCCGAACGATTCGCAAACGTCACGTCGATTGAAATCACTTTTGCGGCGAAATCCGATATGACTGCGCCCGCCTTCGCCTTCGCGAGTGTGCGGAAAAATTCCCTGCACGACCCGAACGAACAGTCGCTGAAAATAAAAATGTCCAACGCCGTCAATCCGCACAAAAGTTCCACGCCCGCGCATGAGTACTTCCACTTGATTCAGTTCGGCGCGACGTATTTCCGCAACAAATGGTTCACGGAGGGTATGGCGCAGTGGTCGGAGGACGCCGTTGCCAAAATGAACTATCCCGACGGGCGCGACGTTGCATTGACGCTCGAAAGTCCTGCGGCGGCTGATAAACTCTTCCGCAGTAAATATGCCGCGTCGAAGCTTTTATGGTATCCGTTGGCGGTGAACATGCGCGACAAGGCGACGATACCTGCCGCGCTGATTGTGAAGTATCGTTACGTCGACGGCACGCCCGTTTTCCGCGACAATGTCATTTACGGACCGAACGTCATGCGGGAAGTTTTGCGCGTCATGAAGTCGAAGGAACATCTTGCGGCGGCTGAATTCGGAGACGCGGCTAAGTGGCGTCAAAAAGGTCAACGCGCCGTCACGAACAATAAAGTCATGCTGGAGTGTGTGCGCGAAGTTTACGCGACCAAACGTTAGGAGCGGACGATGATTAATTTCAAGACGATTGCCGACGGCGAAATTTTTAACGCGGCGTATGATGTCAACAAATCGCGATTCATTGCTCACGTCGCCCGCGTCGACGGTGAGGAAGCGGCTCGCGACTTCGTGCAGGCGATTCATTAGGAGCGGACGATGATTAATTTCAAGACGATTGCTGACGGCGAAATTTTCAACGCGGCGTATGATGTCAACAAATCGCGATTCATTGCTCACGTCGCCCGCGTCGACGGTGAGGAGGCGGCTCGCGACTTCGTGCAGACAATTCATTAGGAGCGGACGATGATTAATTTCAAGACGATTGCCGACGGCGAAATTTTCAACGCGGCGTATGATGTCAACAAATCGCGATTCATTGCTCACGTTGCCCGCGTCGACGATGAGGATGCGGCTCGCGACTTCGTGCAGATGATTCGGAAAAAATATTTCGACGCGACGCATAATTGCTCGGCGTGGATTCTCGGCGAACGCGGCGACAAACAAAAATCCAACGACGACGGCGAACCCGGCGGCACTGCGGGCAACCCGATTCTGGAGACGATTAAGCATCGCGGGCTTACGAACTGTGCAATCGTCGTGACGCGCTATTTTGGCGGGATAAAGCTCGGCGCGGGCGGATTGATTCGGGCATATTCGCACAGTGCCGCGCTCGGATTGGACGCCGCGCGTATCGTGCAGATGACGACCTTCCGAAAAATTTCGTTGACGCTGGAATACAATTTCCTTGCCACGGTCGAAAACTATCTGCGGCAAAAAAAACTTCGCGTCGCGGGCACGGATTATGCCGACGTTGTGACGCTGGAGCTGTTGCTTTTGCCTGAAGTCGTCGAAAAAATTTTCACGGAGTTGAACGACTTGACTGCCGCGAACTTTTTATGGGAAGAACTCGACGAAATTCGCTTGCCCGTCGAAATTTAAACAGCACACACCGCCGCGAAATTTTGGGGCGCACATGGACGTGCGCCCCGCCCGCAACATAAACAGGATGTTTATATTGCGGGCACAGTTAGTCGCGGGTAGTCTCAACGTTGCGGCAACTACGACTAACGCCCCTGCGAGGTGCCTTTTTCTTTGCTACTTTCTTTTGGGCAAGCAAAAGAAAGTAGATCCTAAATATAAAATTCAGCTGAACGTTTGATACGGCACGCAACCCGCCGACGCCGCAAGTCCGCCGCGCACGCATTGTTGACAGGAAATGATTCAACTTGAACGTTTGATACGGCACACAACCCGCCGACGCCGCAAGTCCGCCGTCACGCATTGTTGACAGGAAATGATTCAACTTGAACATTTGATACGGCACGCAACCCGCCGACGCCGCAACCCGCCGTCACGCATTGTTGACAGGAAATGATTCAACTTGAACGTTTGATACGGCATACAACCCGCCGACGCCGCAACCCGCCGTCACGCATTGTTGACAGGAAATGATTCAACTTGAACGTTTGATACGGCACGCAACCCGCCGACGCCGCAAGTCCGCCGCGCACGCATTGTTGACAGGAATTAATTCAACTTGTAAAATTGGCGGCGATAAATTCAAATACCATTGCATTTCGGAGGCGGTCACAGCTTTATGAAATACAAACGTGTAGTTTTGAAGTTGAGCGGCGAGGCACTTGCCGGCGAAAAAAGTTTCGGCATCAATCCGCCCGTCGTCGAGAGCATTGCCCGACAAATCAAGCGCGTGCATGAAGCCAAGCTTGAAGTCGCAATCGTCGTCGGCGGCGGAAACATTTGGCGCGGACTAAGCGGCGCGGCTAAGGGCATGGATCGTGCGGCGGCGGATTATATGGGAATGCTTGCCACGGTCATGAACGCCATTGCCCTGCAAGACGCCCTTGAGCAACTGAAAGTCTTTACCCGCGTGCAAACCGCAATCGAAATGCGCGAAGTCGCCGAGCCGTACATTCGTCGCCGCGCAGTCCGTCACCTTGAAAAAGGGCGCGTCGTCATATTCGGCGCGGGCACGGGCAATCCGTACTTTTCCACCGACACGACTGCGGCACTTCGGGCGGCGGAGATTGAAGCGGACGTTATTTTAATGGCGAAACGCGGTGCCGACGGCATCTACGACTGCGACCCGAATCGTTTCCCCGACGCCAAAATGTTCGACAAAATCAGCTATATCGACATCCTCAATTTGGGACTGCACGTCATGGACTCCACGGCGACAAGCCTTTGCATGGACAATCATATTCCGCTGGTCGTCTTCAACATCGACGACCACGAAAATATTTTCCGCGCCGCCACAGGCGAAACAATCGGCACAACGGTCAGTTAAGGGGGCAATTTAAATGACTAAGGACGTTATCACATCGGCGGAGGATCGGCTCAAAAAGACGCTCGAAGCTCTCAAAAAAGATTACGGCACACTTCGCGCAGGACGCGCCGCACCCAGTCTGCTCGATAAAGTCACGGTCGATTACTACGGCACAGCCACGCCCGTCAATCAAATCGCGAACGTCACCGTGCCCGAACCGCGCATGATTATGATTAAACCTTACGACAGGAATTCGCTCAAGGACATTGAACGCGCAATTCAAAAATCCGACCTCGGCTTGACGCCCAATAACGACGGCACGACAATCCGCCTCGCAATTCCGCAACCTACGCAGGAACGCCGTAAAGAACTCGTCAAAGTCGTCAGCAAGAAGGCTGAAGAAGCTAAAGTCGCCATGCGCAACATCCGCCGCGACGCCAACGAATCTATCAAAAAACTCGAAAAGGGCAAACAAATCACCGAAGACGACCGTAAAGACGCGCAAGACGAAATGCAGAAACTCCTCGACAAATACATTAAGCTCGTTGACGGTGCCCGCGCCGCCAAAGAAAAAGAAGTTATGGAAGTCTGATTATGTGGGAGAGCGACGCCGGCTTGCTTGCGCGAGTCGATAAAGCCAAAATGCCGCGTCACGTGGCGATCATAATGGACGGCAACGGACGCTGGGCGAACGGTCGCGGACTTTTGCGGAGCGCGGGTCATACCGCCGGCGTCAAAACACTCAAAAATATTCTCAAAACCGCCGTCAACCTCAAGCTTGAGTCGTTGACGGTTTACGCCTTTTCTACGGAAAATTGGAAACGTCCTCACGCCGAAGTTGATTTTTTGATGCACCTGTTTTCCGAATATCTGGAGCGCGAAAAACTCGAAATGCACGCCAACAACGTCCGCATAAAATTTCTCGGTCGCACGGAGGACTTTGCGCCCGCATTGCAAAAACTCATGCGCGATTGTGTCGAACTCATGAAAAACAACACGGGCGTCAAATTCAACGTCGCGGCTGATTACGGCGGGCAAGACGAAATTATCCGTGCCGCGCAGAAACTTGCACGACGCGTGGCGGCAGGCTCCCTTGCGCCCGAAAATATTTCCGCAAAACTTTTTGAAGCCGAGCTGGACACTTGCGGTCAACCGCCCGTCGACTTGCTGATTAGGACGAGCGGCGATTTGCGTGTCAGCAATTTTTTATTGTGGCAAGCCGCCTACGCCGAATTCTGGTTCACCGACACGCCTTGGCCCGAATTCACGCCTGCGGAGTTTGTCGACGCGCTGATAGACTTCGGCAAGCGCAACCGTCGTTTCGGCGCACTAAACACTTAGGAGGAATTTTTTATGGAAAATGCCCCCGCAATTTCCGTGATTATTCCCATGTACAATGTCGAAAAATATATCTCCGAAACTCTCGACAGTATTTTGGCGCAAACATTTCAAGATTTTGAAGTAATTGTAGTCAACGACTGCTCCACAGATTCAAGTTGCGCCGTCGTCGGAAATTACATTTCAAAATTCGGCAGGAGAATGAAGCTTTTCGACAACGAGAGAAACTCCGGTGCAGGTGTCACCCGTAACAGAGGCTTGTTGCGTGCCACGGGCAAATACATTTACTTTTTGGATGCCGACGATATGATTACGCCGACCGCGCTTGAGGAAATGTACATTCCCGCCAAAAATTTCGACGCCGACGTTGTTTATTGTGAAAGATTTTTCAAAGTGAACGACGCAGGTGAAAATCCTCAATTGCATATTTACCGCGGCTCAAAACTTATCGATAAGCCGACCCTTGAGTCCGATAAGGTGGAAGACCGATTTAATTTTCTTATCAGAAGAGACATTTGGGGCGGACCTTCCAATAAGTTGGTGCGCCGAAATTTGTTGCTTGAAAACGAAATTTTCTTCCCGAATTTGACACCCTGCGAAGATCATATCTGGACGTTAGGTTTGCTTTTTTTCGCGAAAAAATTTTTGCGCATCCCCAACTCAATTCATGTTCAGCGCATGACCCGTACATCGCAGACACGCGGCAAAAGAACGCCCGTTCAATCAGCGATAATGTGGCTCAGCGCACCGGTTTTGGGATTGAAATTTCTTGATGATATGTTGGGCAAAATCGACTTGTTCCAACGAAATATCCAATACCGCTATCTGGTATTAAGATATTTAACCGTCAAATTGTTTCGCTCAACGACCAAACGAAGTTCCAAACTGCAGATGTATTCCATTTACGAAGAGATAAAAAATAAATTTGGCGACAAACTCGGCGAACACTCCGTTCTGATAGCTGTGCTCTGTGCACTTGTAATCAATTATCAAAAAGATATCGTAAGTAATGACAATCAAATCGCCGGTTTGAATGAGCAACTTACAATCAGCCGTCAACGAATTGCCGAGCTCGAAGAACAGCTCAAAGTCAAGTTAGGAGAGAGTTCTCATGACACTTACCAACCCCCCCCCACAGTTAAATTCCGCGACCCCCGCAGTATCCGTGATTATTCCCATGTACAACGTCGAAAAATATATCTCCGAAACCCTCGACAGCTTACTCGCGCAAACTCTTCAAAATTTTGAAGT
>JADEZP010000042.1 GCA_015206805.1 Quinella sp. 1Q7
ACGGCATTATGCGCACGACGAATCTTGTTGTCGCGGGCAAAACTGTCGTTATCGCGGGCTACGGCTGGTGCGGCAAAGGCGGCGCAATGCGTGCACGCGGGCTCGGCGCGAATGTCATTGTCACGGAGGTTGACCCGATTAAAGCGATTGAGGCGGTCTTCGACGGCTTCCGCGTCATGCCGATGAGCGAGGCGGCTAAGGTCGGCGACATTTTCCTGACGCTCACGGGCGACAAGGACGTTATCACGGGCGAACATTACCCGCTGATGAAAAACGGCGCGATGCTTGCCAACGCGGGACATTTCGACGTTGAGATTAACATTCCGCAACTTGCCGCGCAGTCCGTAAGCAGACGCGTCGTCCGCAACAACGTCGAGGAATTCCTGCAGCGCGACGGTCGCAAAATTTATCTGCTTGCCGAAGGTCGGCTGGTCAATCTTGCGTCGGGCGACGGTCATCCCGCCGAAATCATGGACTTGAGCTTTGCGGTGCAGTTCTTCAGCGCGGCGCACATTCTTCACAATCACGACAAACTTGAGCGCAAAGTTTACCTTATGCCCGACGAAATCAACACGAAAATTGCGGAGATTAAGCTCGACTCAATCGGCGTTCAAATCGACACGCTCACCGCCGAACAGCGCGAATACTTGGGCTTATGAAAACTACAATCAACGGTCGCTTCTTTGAATGGGACGACGCCAAAAACAAAATCAACAAAATTAAACACGGCATCAATTTCAAAACGGCGGCGCGTGTTTTTAGCGACCCGTATTGTTTGGAAGAATACGAACGAAGAACATTCCGACTACGAAGACCGCTGGAAAGCCATCGGCATGGTTGATGACATCTTGTTGGTCATTTACACAGAACGCGAAAATTCAACAAGATTAATCTCGGCACGCGAAGCAACGTATGCAGAAAGGAGGAAATATTATGGCAACCGTATTTTATTTTTTACCGGATCCACCGCCGCCTTTGACGGAAGAGGAGAAAGCTGAACTCGCCGCCTTGAAAGACCGCCCGATTGTTTTCGACGAGGACCGCCCGCCGACAACTGATGAGCAAGCCGACGAAACAATTTATCTCATGCGTAAATACAACACGCGCCGTATCACCAAGGAAATTAAGATGGCGGAATTCCCCGAACGTTTTCAAAAGCGTAAATCGGAAGCGGTTGGTTGACGTGAAAATTTCCAGACGTGAATTTATCGCGGGGACTGTCGGCGCGGCGGCGTTGGCAATGTTCCCGAATTTTGCATACGGAGGCGGCAGGATGATTGACAACGAATTTGTAATCAGCGGCGCGAAAGTTCTCATGCCCGACGGCACGGTCGACACGGCAAATATTTTCGTGAGCGGCGACAAAATTTCCAAAATCGGCGGCGGCGATATCGACGGTTGCAACGTGATTGACGGTCGCGGGAAGTTCGCGACGCCCGGCTTAATCAATGCGCATACACACGCGTCAATGACGTTGTTGCGCAGTTATTCCGACGACAAATCGCTGATGGATTGGTTGCAAAAAGATATCTGGCCGATTGAAGACAAGATGACGCGGCGCGATATTTATTGGGGCGCGGCACTTGCGGCGGTTGAGATGATTCGCGGCGGCACGACGGCTTTTGCGGACATGTACGGTCCTTGCATGGACGAGGTCGCCAAAGTCGTCGACGAATCGGGTCTGCGCGGGAGTTTGTGTCGCGGGCTGATAAGTTTTGTTGACGGCGACAAGAAGCTTGCGGATAACGTCGCGCTGTACAAAAATTTTCACGGCGCGGCGAACGGTCGCGTAACCGTGATGTTCGGACCGCACGCGATTTACACTTGCCCGCCCGATTATTTGCGCAAAGTCGCGGCGGAGGCGTCGAAGCTCGGCGCGGAAATTCATATGCACATGAACGAAACGCTCACCGAAATCAACGACAGCATCAAAAATTACGGCAAGCGTCCGTTTGAGGTCGTCGTGGAAACGGGGCTTTTCGACTGCGGGACGTTGGCGGCTCATTGCGTTCACTTGAGCGACGCGGAGATCGAAATTATCCGCCGCAAAAAAATTCGCGTGGCTCACAATCCCGGCTCGAACATGAAACTTGCAAGCGGTATCTCGCCCGTGACGAAACTCCTTGCCGCAGGCGTGACTGTCGCGCTCGGAACTGACGGCGCGTCGTCGAACAACAACCTTGACATGCTCGAAGAAACTCGATTGGCGGCACTGCTCGCGAAGGTCGACACGCTCAATCCGCTTGCCGTACCCGCCGCGCAGGCACTGCAAATGGCAACGGACTTCGGCGCGCGGGCATTGGGCTTGAAGTCGGTCGGGCGGCTGGAGGTCGGTTGTAAGGCTGACATCGTGCTTTGGGACATGCGCGGCGTCGAGTGGCAACCGAACTTCAATCCCGCGTCGCTATTGGTTTATTCGGCAAATTCGGCGGCGGCAGATACCGTTATCGTCGACGGCAAAATTTTAATGCAGGGGCGCGAACTCAAAACGCTCGACGAACAAAAAATTATCGCGGAGTTCACGGCGTGCGCCAATCGCTTGACGGGCAAATAAACTTCGACACGACAATTTAATCGAAAAAAATTAGCGACACGGATTCTGACCGTGCCGCTATTTTTGACGGTGGCGCATTACTCGTCAAATTTTGTCGCAAGTACAAACGCCGCCACACCGTCACCGGCAGTTTCGTAAACGTCTGCTTGCAACAAAATCGCAAAGACCTCTTCGGGGTCGGCGTTGGAAAGTTCACGTAAAAAATTTGCCGCTCCACATATCTCCGACGCGTAGATAAATTCATATCGCGCGACGAAGACAAGCAAAATTTTTTTGGCGTGCCGAATGTCTTCGATAAACAGCGGCGACTTCAACGCGTTTTTCACGGCTTGAAGTGAATTATTTTCGGCGTCAAGACTTTCACCGAAACCGATACACGCTTTGCCGCCGTTGCCTGTTGCCGTTGCGACATCACAAATATCCGGACCACCGAAAAGGTAGCCGAATTTTTTGCCGCCTTTCAGTTGGAATCTCTTTTTCATGCCCGGAGCAATACTTGTCGCCATATTCACGGCGCGGCATATTAACGCCTCGTTCGTTAAGCCCGTCGCGGCGATTTTATCTTTCGGCAAAATTATCCACGTGCCAAAGCCGGCGGGAATATCGGCAAGTCGCGTGTCTTCGGCGGACGGACACAAAATCAAAAACGTTATCAGCGGCAATGTGAATCCGTCGTAGTTCTTGCCGTAGTTCTCAACACTTTTGGCAACCTGCGCGGCAAGCTCCAAATCGTCAATATCGGCAATCACGAACAGCCAATCGGTTTTGGGATCGGAATCGACAACAAAATTTTTATCGGAAATTGTCAAAGTATCGAAGACATCATCTGTATCGGCGTCCTTAAGATACGACAAAGCTTTCGCGCCCGTCGCGCCGACGCCGATGACTTTAATACAAGGAAACATATCCTCATCAATGTCTGCGTCAAAATCAAATTCCATCATAGCGCATTCTCCTTAAAGTTTCGTCGTAAAAAATTTTATCACAATCTGCTTGCCCAAATCAATCGGCGCGTCGACAAATTCCGCTTGTATTTTAAATTTCAGTTGTTTATAATGCGCCCGAAAGGAGATGTTTCACATGGTAGGTTATACGCTCCGACAGGAACGCGAGCGACAAAATTTATCCATCGAAGACATTGAACAAGGCACGAGTATTCGCGCTCTTTACATAGAGGCAATAGAGGCCGGCGAATACGACAAGTTGCCGGGCGCAGTTTACACCAAAGGTTTCATCAAAAACTACGCGAAATTTCTGGACATGGACGCCGACGCCGTCGTCAAAGAGTTTCAAACCGACATGGACGAACTTGCGGCGGAAGCTCAAGCTGCGGAGGCTCAACAGTCTGCGGAGGCTCAACCCGAAGTCAAGTCCGTTAAACCCGTCAATCCCGAAAAAAAGCGTCTCGGTCACTCAATCGAGGATACGGGCTCTCGTCGTTCGCCGAATGTTATAATCGTCGCGGCGGTCGTCTTAATTGCGGCAATCGCGGGCGGCGCATGGTCGTGGCTTAGCGGCTCGGACGACGAAGTTGCAAAGGTCAATCCGCCCGTGCAACAAGTTCAACCCGTCGCGCCCGAACCGACTCCCGAACCTGTCGCAAACGCCAATCCTGCTCCGCCGCCGCCCAAAAGTGACGGCGTGAACATTCAAGCGCGTTTCAACAATCCTTGCTGGACACTCGTCACGGTCGACGGCACGGTCGTGCAAGAAGGTATAATCGAAGGCGGTCAAACTCTCTCGTGGGAGGGCAAGGACAACATTACCTTCCGCCTCGGCAATGCGGGCGCGGTCGAATTTTTCCAAGACGGCAAAAGTCTCGGCGTGCCCGGCGCGGAAGGCGAAATCGTCGACAAAACTTTCACGCGCAGTTAAATTCACGGCATAAAAATTTTTCGGGCTCGTCCCAAATGCGGGGCGAGTCTTTTTTTGTCGGCGGAATATTTATATAATCGGCGCGGGGTGAAAATTTCCATGCACAAAATTTTGACGGAGGCACTGCGCGACGCAAGCATCTCGGCGGCGGCAGACAGATTCTCACGGCGCGGAGAATTTCTGATTAACGGCGTGGCGGGCGCGCAAAAAATTTTAATCGCGGCGGCGGCATTCGAGCTCAAACCGCGTCCGATGATAATCCTTGTCAGCGAACGCGAAAAAATTTCTGCGTGGCGCGACGACCTTGCGGAACTTTCAAGCGCGGAAGTCGTCGAGCTGCCAGAATTGGACTTGGTCGACGTTGCGGCAACTGCGGCGGGCATCGAACGTCAAGCGCGGCGTCTGGAAATTTTGTCGCGACTTTTGCGCGGCGAACGGCTGATTGTGCTTGCGACGACGGCCGCGGCTGTCAAGAAAGATTTTTCGCGGCGTGAACTGTTGCAACTGCAAATGCGCGTTGAAGTCGGGCAGAATTTGTCGCGGGAAAATTTTTTGCTCAAGCTTGACGAATTCGGTTACGAACGCGCCGACGAGGTCGATTCAATCGGCAAGTACAGCGTGCACGGAGGGATTGTCGACGTGTTCCCCGTCAATGAGCCGCAACCTTGCCGCATGGAATTTTTCGGCGACGAGGTCGATTCGATTCGCACGGTGGACTTTGCAACGTTGCGATCGCTGAAAAAAATTCGCGCCGCGACGATTCTGCCGATAAAAACTTTCACCGAACCGAGCGAGCCGTTCCTGACCTGCGCGGGCGACGGCGGCACAATCGTATTCGACGAGCCCGCACGCATTTTCGAGGCGATACGAACGCTCACGACGGAAGATCCCGAACTCAAGAAAAAAATCTTCACGTTCGCGCAACTGCTCAAGGCGTCGCGCTCAAGCACGCTGATTCACTTCGAGCTGATGATAAAAAAAATTCGCGGCATTGAGCCGACGGAAACAATCGGCGTCACTGCGGCGAACGTCACGAGCTTTCAAGGGCAGACGAAATTTTTTCTGGACGAAATTGCGCGACTGCTGGAGCTTCGGCAAAAAATTTTGATACTGTTCGCGAGCGAGGCTAAACTCAACGGCGTAATGAAGTTGCTGTACGAAAATCACCTTACGGGCGTCGAACTTGAGCGCGGCAACTTGAGCGACGGCTTCACACTGCCGAACATAAAATTTACCGTGCTGACGGAGCAAAATATTTTCGGCGGTCAAATTCGTCACAAGCGCGCGAAAATTTCTTCCGACGGCGGCGAACAAATTCGACACTTCAGCGACATTCACCCCGGCGATTACGTCGTGCACGTCGAAAACGGCATCGGCAAGTATCTGGGCATCGAGACGCTTGAATTCGACGGCGTGCGCAAAGATTTTCTGCACATACAGTACGGCGGCGCGGATAAGCTGTTCGTGCCCGTGGAGCAGGTGCGCTATCTGCAAAAGTACATCAGCGACGACGGCGGCGTTCCCAAGCTGTCGCGGTTAGGTTCGGGCGATTGGTCGCGTGCAAAGTCGCGTGCCGCCTCCGCAGTCGAAGACATTGCCGAAAAACTTTTGGAGCTTTACGCCCGCCGCCAACAAGCCGCAGGTTTCGCCTTCGCCGCCGACGACGCCACGCAACGCGAATTCGAGGACGCCTTCCCCTACGAAGAGACCGCCGATCAAGTCCGCGCAGTTGCCGACATCAAACGCGACATGGAAAGTCCGCAACCTATGGACAGGCTCATTTGCGGCGACGTCGGCTTCGGCAAGACGGAAATTGCGATTCGCGCGGCGTATAAGGCGGCAATGAACGGCAAGCAATGCGCGGTGCTCGTGCCGACGACGGTTTTGGCGCAACAGCATTACCAGACGTTCTCGGCGCGATTCGCGGGCTTCCTGCCGACAGTCGACGTTATCTGCCGCTTCCGCACGCCTAAGGAACAGCGTTTGACACTCCAAAAAGTTCGCGCGGGGCAAGTCGACGTGCTAATCGGCACTCACGCAATTTTGTCGAGCCGAATCAAATTCAAGGACTTGGGCTTGCTGATAATCGACGAGGAACATCGATTCGGCGTCAAGCAAAAGGAACGGCTTCGGGCACTAAGCGCGGGCGTCGACATTCTGACGTTGAGCGCGACGCCGATTCCGAGGACGCTCCATATGAGTTTGGTCGGCGCACGCGACATGAGCTTGATTGAAACTGCGCCGTCGGAACGCTTCCCAGTGCAAACGTACATCATTGAGGACGACGACGAAATTATCGCGGAGGCACTGCGGCGGGAAATTCGGCGCGGCGGACAAATTTTTTTCGTGTACAATCGCGTTGACACAATCGACCGAATGCGCGACAGATTGACGCAACTTGTGCCGGAGGCGTCGATTCGGACGGCTCACGGGCAAATGCCGGAAGACCTGCTCGAAAATATTATGATGGATTTTTACGAAGGCGCGTTTAACGTTCTGCTGACGACGACGATTATCGAAAGCGGCTTGGACGTTGCCAACGCGAACACGATTATAATTTACGACGCGGACAATTTCGGGCTTGCGCAACTGTATCAAATGCGCGGACGTGTCGGGCGGTCAAGTCGTATGGCGTTCGCGTACTTCGTGCACCGCGCCGACAAAATTCTTGGCGAAACGGCGGAAAAGCGTCTTCAGGCGATGCGGGAGTTCGCGCAGTTGGGTGCGGGCTTCAAGATTGCCATGCGCGATTTGCAGATTCGCGGCGCGGGAAATTTGCTGGGCGCACAACAGCACGGTCACATTGCAAGCGTCGGCTTCGAGATGTACTGCCGATTGCTTGAGGACGCCGTCAATCGCCTGCAACACAAATCCGTTGAACGCGTCGACGACCCTGACCCGATTATTTCCCTGCCGACCGAGGCGTTCATAAACCGCGAATACATATCGAATTCGGGCGACAAGATTGAGATTTATCGGCGACTTGCCGCCGTGCGCGAGGACGTGGAGATTCGCGACCTTCACGCCGAGTTGACCGACCGTTTCGGCAAAGTCACCGAGCCCGTCGAAAATTTGTTGCAGGTTGCGCGAATCAGAGTTGCCGCGAAAAATTTGGGCGTGCGTTCGATTCAGGAGCGGGATTTTCGCGTGGAGTTCGTCTTTGCCGACGTGAAACGACTTTCGGCGCAAGGACTGCTTGAGCTTATGAAAACCTTCCGCCGCGATTTGAAATTCGTCGAGAGCGCGCAACGACTTTATATCACACTGCGCGACAAAAAAAATCTCCTCAACCGCGTGCTTAACGTGCTGAAGAGTTTGACGCCGCATTGAAAATTTTCTGCGCGGCGAATAAATATTTGGACGATGCCGGCAGTGAGTGCGGTTTCGACCGCAACGGGTACCGTAATCGGTCTCTACATCTACGATCGCCGGCTCAAACGGTAGCAGTAGCTATCCACTCTTCCGCCCGCTAATCGGATTAATCAACCGGTTATGGCAAAACGAAGCCCCGCGCAGTTCGCTAAGCTGTGCGGGGGTTTTTCGTTTGTGATAGCTATGCCGAACCTGTTCTTAAAGATGTTTCTTAAGTAGCGACGAAAATTTATCACGGGCACAAGATTTTGTCAACGAGTCGCTTTGCGGTCGACAAAAATTTTCAGCTCGTGAAGAACATGTGCGCGACGGGTGCCGCGATAAACAGGCTGATAATCGTGCGCTCCAAAAACAGTATGAACAGTTCCGCCAAGTTGACGGGGATTTTTGAGCCGAGGATAAGTCCGCCGACCTCCGACAGATAAATCAGTTGCGTGACGGAAATGACTGCCACGATAAATTTTGCCATCGGACTGGTTATCGTGCCCGCCGCAAGTACCGACGGCGTGAACATGTCCGTGAAGCCGACGATCATTGTTTTGGAGACTTCGACGGCTTGCGGCACGTCGAGCAACTGCAACAACGGCAGGAACGGTAAGCCGAGCGTGTCGAAAATCGTCGTGTGATTCGCCAAAACCAGCGCGAGCGTTCCGATACACATGACGACGGGCAATACTCCGAACCACATACCCGCCGCGTTCTTGAAGCTGCCTTCGAGGAACTGCGTAAGTCCGCCGTGTTCAGCGACGCGCTCACGGGCAAGCGCAAGTCCGTATTGGAACGAGGTCGTGTAACCTTCGGGGAGCGATTCGCCCATTGCTTTGCCTTCGACAAGGTATTCGTCCTTCTTGAGACTAAGCGGCGGGATTCGCGGCAGAATCAGTGCGCAGACGATACCGATTGCGCAAATCAGCAGGTAATACAGCCCGAAATATTCCATAAGGTCAACCTGCGCAAGCACGACGATTGAAAATGTTATCGACACGGCGGAAAACGTCGTTGAGATAATCGCCGCCTCACGCTTGGAATAGTAGCCGCCTTCGTATTGATTCGCCGTAAGCATGACGCCGAGCGTGCCGTCGCCAATCCACGACGTGATACAGTCGACGGCGGCGCGACCGGGTATCGTGAACAGCGGGCGCATGATTTTCGTCAGCATCGCGCCGATAAACTCCAGCAGTCCGAAATCGAGCAACAGCGGCAGTAACAGTCCCGCCAGAAAAAATATTACGACTAGGACGCTAAGCAGGTCGTTCAGCACGAAACCACCGTTGTCGCCCGAAGTTATCAAGCCGATTGTGCTGTCGGGATTGTCAGCGTCGACGCCCAAAAACGTCAGCCAAATGAAAATCGCGCCGAGAATACGAATTGCGACCCAAATTGCCGTCGTCGAGAACGTGTTTGCGACAATCGGGTACGTCGCGATAAAATTCGGCTTGCCGAGAAAAACTATTCCGAGAATCGCCGACAACGTCACAATGCCGACGCAAAGTCCCGGCAACATTTTGCCGATTGAATCGCTTATCATGTCCGCGATGATTTTAACGACGATTGTCCAGCTCCCGTCGTATTGCACGGGAATCATGAACAAAATTATTCCGACGATTGACGGCACCAAAAATCCCGCCAACGAGCCTTGCGGTTTGTGTTCCATTTCAATCCTCCTTAGAGTCGTAAATTTCCGTGAGCAACGTCTCCTTGCGCAGTTCGCGGCATTGGCAGGAACGTTCGGCGGCAGTGTTCGTTATCGCGTCAAGCAGGATGTTGCCGATTAAGCGGGCGTCGTCGAAAAAAATTTCCCGCATGACCTCGTGCGACCAAACGCGAATGCCTTCGCCGTAGTTGACGACGAACGACAAATTTGCGTAGCACGCGCCGATTTCCCTCGCAAGATAAACTTCGGGCGCGAGACTTTGTCCGACGATGTCCGCGTGACCGTTGAGCATGGAAATTTCGGCGGGGCTCTCGAAGTGTCGACCGTCCGTCACGGCGTAAATACCGCGCTCAAAAATTCTGCCCGTAAAAAATTTTTTCGCCGCCGCCAAAAGTTTGCCGCGCAGTTCGGGGCAAAGGGCGTCGCGCATAATCAACAGATACCGTCCGTCAAGCTGAACGTCCTTTCGCGTCGACATGTCAAGATAATCGTCGGGTATCAGCAAGTCGCGCGGATTGAGCAGACGATTTACGGTGCCGACTCCGCCTTCGGACAGGATACGCTTGACACCTGCCGCCCGCAACGTCCAGAACACTTGCCGCGACGAATCTGCGCGGGTGACTCCGCTTCGCCAGCCGTGCATTTTGCAGGTCAGAAAATTTTTGTCGGCGACGGTGCACAGTCTGAAGGCGGGACTTTTGCCGTAAGGCGTGTTGAAAAATAAATTGTCCGCCAAAACGTTCGCGCCCGCAAAATTTTTCGGGAAGTCACTGCTAAGCGTGCCCGACCCGCCGATAATCGCGAAGTCGACGCTCGGAACGTTGCCCGCCATCAAACCGCCTCCGCTGATTTGTCGTCGTCAAGCGGGAAAATTTTCGGTTGCTCGTCGCCCTTAATGCAAGCCTCCGTTATGACGACGCGGCGCGGTTCCGTCGACTTGGGTATCTCAAACATCACGTCAAGCATAACGTCTTCGATTATGCCTTTGAGTGAGCGCGCGCCCGTCTTACGTTCGATTGCCATTTTCGCGACCTGCCGAAGTGCCGCCTCCTCGAATTCAAGCTTGACGTTGTCCATCGCCAAAAGTTTTTCGTACTGCTTGACGGGCGCATTTTTCGGCTCGGTGAGGATTTTAAGCAACGCGTCTTCGTCAAGCGTCTCAAGCGTGCAGATAACGGGCAGGCGTCCGATAATTTCGGGAATTATGCCGTACTTCATGAGGTCTTCGGGACGCACTTGATGAATCAGCTCGTTATATTTCGCGTCGGTATCTTCGCGCGACGGAATGTCGGAGCCGAATCCCATTTGCACGTTGCCTTTACGAACGCGGCGTTCGATAATCTTTTCAATGCCGACGAACGCGCCGCCGCATATGAACAAAATATTTTTCGTGTCGACTTTGATTGTCGGAGCTTCGGGGTGCTTACGTTGACCGCGCTCGGTGAATTCGACAACGCTGCCTTCCAACATCTTGAGCAAGCCCTGTTGAACGCCTTCGTGCCCGGGGTCGGCGGTGATTGAGTTGTTCGCGCCGGACTTGCGGGCGATTTTGTCGAACTCGTCCAGATAAATTATGCCGTGTTCGGTTTTCTCGATGTTTCGACCTGCGGCGTAATACAGATTGCGAACGGCAACTTCCACGTCCGCGCCGACAAAGCCCGCCTCCGTCAAGCTTGATGCGTCCGTGACGGCAAAGGGAATGTCCAGCAGTTTCGACAGGTGACTAAGCATTGCAGTCTTGCCGCAACCCGTCGGTCCGAGAATGATGACGTTTGACTTGTCGATTTCGTCGTCGCCGCCGCGATTGTCAAGGTCGTACTTCATGCGCTTGTAGTGATTGTAAGCCGCGACGGACAGAATTTTTTTCGCACGTTCCTGCATGATGATAAATTCGTCGAGATACTCTTTGATGACGTGCGGTCGATTTTTGGCGAGCAATTCGCCGAGCGTGTTGGCGAAAGTCCGTCTGCCCGCACGAATTTTGCCGCCGCCGCTCTCCTCTTCCTCAATGAATCGGAAAATACTTTTGATGCAGTTCCTGCAGATGCCGAAGCCCGTATTCGGGTCAAGGACGGGCATATCGGCTCGGCTCTGAATTTTTACGCGTCGACCGCAAACACTGCAATGATAACTTTCAAATGCCATCTGAAAAAATCTCCTTTGTCGGCTGTCAACAAAATCCTTGCAATAAAAATTTGCAGGGCGTATAATACACCCCGCGCGGTTTTCGCGTCAACTTAAAGTTTGACACAGCCGACGTTGCGGGCGACATTCAGCCGTAAAATTTCTTGCAATAACAATCTGCAGGGCGTATAATGCGACGCGGCAGTTTTTCACGCCGACTTAATCAACGGAGGTAACGCGCAATCAGAGGCACAAGCATTTTCGACAACGATTGGTATCCCGAATTCTGCTACTTCGCGTCTCGCCACGAGGACGTTTTTAAAAATTTTCGGCAACATCCCGTGTACAATCGCGTCGTCGATTACATGTGGCAGGAGGTCGGGCAAGCGTGCTTTGAACACATTTTGCAAAGCCGCGCCGACTTCACGGAGGACGATTGGCTTAACTTCCTGCAAAACGATTCGCTCGGCAACCCGTCGCTGGCAGAATACAATTTCAACGGCTCGCTGGTTATCGGCTCCCCGACGACGTTGCGCTATGTAAAGGTGCTTGTCGATTTGATGACGCTTTTCGACACGGACGCGATTGAAACCGTCACGGAAGTCGGTATCGGCTACGGCGGGCAGTGCAGAATTCTGACGAACGTCCTGCCGATTGAACGCTACAATCTGATTGACCTGCCCGAAGTCCTTGCGCTTGCCGAAAAATTTTTGACCGCGCTCAACGTTGCGGGCGACATCCGATATATCGACGGTACGCACCTTTATCACGACGCGCCCTGTGACCTGTTTATCAGCGACTACGCGTTTTCCGAACTCAATAAGCCCGCGCAGGACGTCTACATTGAAAAAATCATCACGAAAGCTACGGCGGGCTACGTGACGTGGGACGGCACGGTCTTCGCCGAAATGGGCATGTACAGCGGCTACACGATTGACGAATTCGTTGCAATGCTCCCTGCCGCGAAAGTTTTGCCCGAATATCCCGTGACAACTTCCCCCGACAATCGCCTGATCGTTTGGGGCACGAAATAGAAAGCGAGGTGTATCTCATGAAAGAAAAAATTCATCCGCAGTACTTCGAAGCGACCGTCACTTGCGGTTGCGGCAACACGTTCAAAACCGGCTCCACCAAAAAGGAATTGCGCGTTGACGTTTGCTCGAAATGTCACCCGTTCTTCACGGGCAGACAACGCGACGTTAAAGCCGGCGGGCGCATTGAGAAATTCAACAGACGCTACAAAAAAGCTTGAACAAAATTTTTCGGGCAGGGCGGCGTGCCTTGTCCGTTTTAATTTTACGGAGGCAGATATGGATAGAATGCTATTCCTGAAAAAATTTATCGACGAGCCGAAAAAAATCGGCAGTCTCACGCCGAGTTCGCACTTCCTCGTGAACAAAATGCTAAACGATCTCCCGTGGCAAGATTTTTCGTGCGTGGCGGAACTTGGCGCGGGCACGGGCACTTTCACGGAACAAATCGTTGCGCGCATGCCGTCCGACTGCAATTTTTTGGTCGTCGAACAGGATGACGTTATGCGGCACATGCTCGAAGAAAAATATCCGTCGCTGTTTTACGAGGCGTTCGCGGAAAATTTGTGCGCGACGTTGCGCCGAATGGATTTGCCGCCGCTTGACTGCGTAATTTCAGGTCTGCCCTTCGCGAACATGGACGAGGAGTTGCGCCGACAAATTATCGGCAACGTCTGCCGCGCACTCAAACCGGGCGGCGTCTTCGTGATGTTCCAATATTCACTGCAAATGCGCAAACTGCTCAAGGAAAATTTCCGCGACGTGGCGATTGACTTCCTGTTGCTGAATTTCCCGCCCGCGTTCGTGTACACGTGCAAGGCGGCGTAACTTATGGACAAACCGATTGTCGGCGGGCAGGCGGTCATTGAAGGCGTCATGATGCGCGGCTTCGGCAAAGTGGCGACGGCGGTACGTGAGCCCGACGGCAATATCCGCGTGGAAGTCAAGCCCGTCACGTCAATCACGGAGCGTTTCCCCGTGCTGAAGTTGCCAATCCTGCGCGGCGCGGTGAGTTTGTTCGAGTCGCTGATATTGGGGCTCAAGTCGCTGTCGTTTTCGGCGCAGGCGGCGGGCGAGGAGGACGAGCAACTTTCCGACCGCGAACTTGTCGCGACGATGATTTTGGCGATAACTTTGGCGTGCGTGCTGTTCGTGGCGATACCGACCTTTGCGGCGAAATTTTTCCGCACATTCACGGACGACCCGATAGCTTTGAACTTGGTGGAAGGCGTCGTGCGGCTGATAATTTTTTTGGCGTATCTGTTCGGCATATCGCGCATGAAGGACGTGCGACGCGTCTTCCAATATCACGGCGCGGAACATAAAACAATCTTCTGTTACGAGGCGGATTTGCCGCTGACTGTCGCGAACGTAAAAAAATTTCCGCGCCTGCATCCCAGGTGCGGAACGTCGTTTCTGTTAATCGTCATGCTGGTGAGTATCGTCGTGTTCGCATTTCTCGGCTGGCCAGAGCTGTGGCTTAGGATTTTGTCGCGGATAATTTTATTGCCGATAGTGGCGGGCGTGTCGTATGAACTGATTAGATTTTCCGCGCGGTCGCAGAATTCGCTGGTCAAGGCGGCGACGTTGCCGGGGCTTTGGTTGCAATACCTGACGACGCGTGAGCCCGATGACGAAATGATTGAAGTCGCCATAAAATCGTTGGAAGCCGTCATTCCGTCGAATCGGGAATCGTGACTTCGGGCGCGTCAAAAATTTTGTCGAGCGCAAGAATTTTATCCTCCTCGACGTTGTATTGCACGTGCTGATATTCCTTGCCGTCGATTGTGACGCCGTCGCCCAGCGCAACTTTCTTGCCCGCATTGAGCGTAATGTTGCCGTAGAAATCGACGATTTTATCCTGCCAATTGAAAACCGCAGTGTCCGAAGTTATCGCGACACTTTTTTTGTTGGCGAACTTGACGGAGCCTGTGACCTCGGCAGTTTTGGTTTGCCACTGCAGATAGGCGCGGTCGCAACTGAACGTGATGTTCTCCTGCGTGAGTTTGACGTTGCCTTCCGCCCAGCATTTCTGCTTGATGACGCTGACTTGCGCGGCGTCGGCAGTGACGTTCGCTTTGAAGCCGTGATTGTTCACGCCGACGCTGACATTGCCGCGCAGGACGTAACAGCCCTTGAACACGTCGAAATACATTTCGCCCGCCGAAATTTCGGGCATCTCGGCGAAGGCGGTATTTTGCGCGCCGACAATCGCAATCAGCGCGGCGAATATAAAAATTTTTAAGAGCCTCATGGAAAATTTCTCCTTCCGCAGATGAATCGTTGTCGCCTGTATTCGACGCTGTATGAAATTTACCTGCAAACTACAACGTGATATACTGTGCGCGAGAAAATTTTTTCGGGAGGCGATTTTTTATGTGGTTGAGAAAATTTTTGGCGGGCGCGTTATTCGTGAGCGTGTTGAGCTTCGGCGGGAGTGTCGACGCAAAAAAATTCCCGCCGCCGATTTTGACGGCAGAATTCGAGCAAATGGACTTCGCGCCGCTGTATCCGACGTACTCTTGGACGCCGTTGCCGCTGACGCAATTTTATCAGGTGCAAGTCGTCAAAGTCGGAGCGTCGCAAGATAAAATCGTCCGCGAACTTTTCAACGACGAGGGTTTCGATCGCATGACGGATTGGGCACCGTTCACGGAGGCGGGCGAATATTTTTGGCAAGTGCGCGTCGTCGACAGGGGCAAGCGTCCGTTGAGCGACTGGTCCGCGAAAAAATTTTTTACCGTGACCGCGCCCGTGACCTTTGCCGTGCTCGGCGACAGTATCAGCCACGGAGGTGCCGCTTACATTCCCGCGGGACAACTTTCCTGCCAATGGGAGACTTTTTGCGACGTGCCGATTAAAAATCTTGCGCGGAGCGGCGACACGACTCAACAGATGCTTGACCGTTTCGATGCCGACGTGTTGCCCTTCCGCCCGCAAGTGCTCGTGATTATGGCGGGCGTCAACGATGTTCGACTTGGTGCAAGCGGCGACGCCGTCATAAAAAATTTGGCGGCACTTCGCGACAAATGCCTTGCCAACGACATTACGCCCGTATTTTGCACGATAACTTCAATGAATCCCGAATTGATTCGGCAACGCGGAATTGACTTGACCGACGGCGATTGGCGCGAGGCTCGTGAACGCGTCAACTTGTGGATAATGCGGACGCCGTATTTTGTCGACGTTGCCGCCGAACTCACCGACGATTGCGGTTATCTTCGCGCGGAGCTTACGCCCGACGGACTGCACCCCGCACTGCGCGGCAAGATGATTATCGGCAAGCGCGTCGCCGAATATCTCAAGGCAAATTTCGCGAATCGCACATAAACAAAACAATCACCGCCCAATCTCCATTGCGGGGACAGGCGGCGATATTTTTTCGACGCTGATTAAATCGCGCGGAGCTTACGCCCGACGGATTGCACTCCGCACTGCGCGGCAAGATGATTATCGGCAAGCGCGTCGCCGAATATCTCAAGGCAAATTTCGCGAATCGCACATAAACCTGGTTGTTGGCGTCGCTTACTGTCTGAACGTTTCGATTCAAGTTGAGTTTGTAGAATCTACTTTCTTTTGCTTGTCCAAAAGAAAGTAGCAAAGAAAAGCCAGCCGCCTACGAAAACGTCACGTTTTCTAACGGCGGCGGTCGAGGGCGCGCGTCCATGCGCGCCCCTTAAATCATCATCGCACATAAACAAAACAATCGCCGCCCAATCTCCATTGCGGGGACAGGCGGCGATATTTTTTTTGCGCAAAATTTTACGTGAACATGTTTACGAAGTTCGAGGTCGTTTGACGGGCAAGCGCGGCAGTCTGATTCAACTGCGCGGCGTAAAGTGATTCGGTCGGCTCATCGCGCCTGTCGTTGACGTAATCGGTTACGGTCGGGAAAAGATTTTCGCGCTGTGAGTTGGCGAGCTCAACGTTCCTGTCGAGACGCCCCGCAAGCCCGTTGCGTCCAAGGACTTCGTTGACGTTGCCGGAGTTTTCGTTGAGCGCGTCGACAAGTCGCGTTTCATTGACGGTTAGGCGTCCGTTGTCGCCGACGGTAATCCCAACGGCGTTGAGCGAGCCCGCGAAATTTTCGTTGTCGCGGAAGTTTCCGGCGAGCGCGTTCATTCGGTCGGACATGCCGCGATTTTCGTTGAAGTAGGTCACGGCGTCATTGAAACGGTCGACGAGGTTGCGCACGTTCGACAGCGCGGCGTTCGTATTTTCGTCGCGGGTGTTATCCAAATTCCGTGCGACTTGACGTTGCGTCGTGCGTTCGTCATCTTCGGCAATGAGATAATCGCGGGCAAATTGTTCCGTGCGTTCGCGTTGAGTTTGCGACCGCTGACGTGTGGCGTCGGCAAGCTGTTCCGTGCGCCCGCGCAGTGACTGTTCGTCGCGCTCAATACGTTCGCGCAATTCTTCGGCGGATACATTCGCGTCGGTCTGTTGAGTTTGCGGAACCTGCTGATTTTCACGGGCAGTGTCGACGGTTTGAACGGGCTGTTCACGTTGAGCTTGAGCTTGCGGCTGTGCGGTCTGCTGAAGACGTTCGCGGGCATCTTCGGCAAGACGTTCCATTTGGTCGTTTTGAGCCTGCGCACTGTTCTGCATACGTTCGCGCGTAATTTCGGCAAGCTGTTCGGCGCGTTCCTGACGGTCGTGTTCGTTTTCGTCAAGTCGTTCGCGAGCTTCGTCGGCAAATCGACGGGCACTTTCTTGACGGTCGCGTTCGGTCTGTTGAGCTCTGTCGCGGACGGCGGCTTGCTCCTCCGCGTTGGACTGAACGGACTCACTAAGTCTGTCGGCGGACTCTCTGAGCGAAGACATCGTCCTGTTGAATTCGGAATCGAAAGATTCGCGCTCCTGCGTGTAGTTGCCGAGCATTTCGCTGATATTTGAGCGCAGCCCGAAGTTTGAGCCGATCATATCGTTGGCGGTTTCCATAGGTCCTCTGACCAGCACGGATTGGGTTGCCGCTTCAATGTTCGTCCGAAAAATTCTGCTCGACACGTCCCCCGTCAAAGCTTTTTGTTGCGCAATGGCATTAACGGTCGGCATAACAATTCCTCCTCTCGAAAATCCAAACAATCCTTGTTTTGCACATTTTATAATTTAATTGTCGCGACTGCAAGACTTGCGCCAAAAATTTTCGACGCCCGCAAAGTTATATGATATAATCGCCCACAGCAACGTGACGTTGCATCCAATGTTCGCGACCGAGTTTTCGGCACCGTAAGTTGTTCGCCGCGCTCGAACGCGTGAAATTTTTTTGCGGGCGACGTGACGTCGGACGCGTCCAAGTTTTCGACGACCGTAAGCAGTCGCCGCGCTCGAATGTGTGAAATTTTTTTTTGCGGAGGGTTTTCGATGATTAAGATAATTTTTTCCGACATGGACGGCACGCTTTTGACGAGCGACAATAAATTGCCCGCAGGCTTCGGCGAAATGATGACCGAACTCAAACGGCGCGGCGTTATCTTTGCACCGGCAAGCGGTCGGCAATACGCGTCGCTGATTCGGTCGTTCGAGGCTTATCGCGACGATTTTCTTTTCGTTGCGGAAAACGGCACGCTTGTCATGTACAAGGGCGCGGAAATTTTCAGCAGTCCAATCGGCTTCGAGGCGGCTCACAAACTCATGGCGGCGAGCGAAAATTTCGACAACATCCTGCGAGTCTGGTGCGGCAAAAAAGATGCTTACCTGCGCCGCGAACAGGATACGCCCGAATTTTACGCCGAGCTTGAAAAATATTACACTCACAACGGCGTTGTCGACAGCTGGTCTGAAATTGACGATATGCCGCTGAAAATTTCGTTCTTCGATCCGACGGCTCACGCCAAGGAAAATATTTACGACAAGCTTGCCGCGTTCCAAGGCAGTTTGCAGGTCGTGTTGAGCTCCGATTATTGGGTCGACGTTATGTCGCCGAGTATCAACAAGGGCGTCGCGGTCGAGAACGTTCAACGCGCGCTGAATTTCCGTCGCGAAGAGTGCGCGGCGTTCGGCGACTACCTCAACGATTACGAAATGCTTCAAGCCGTCGGCTACGGCTTCGCAATGGCGAACGCTCACCCCGCGTTGAAGGCTGTCGCGAAGTTCGAGACGGTCACTAACGACGAGGCGGGCGTTTTGGTCGGCATTCGGCGGCTCATTGCTTACGGGTTGATTTGACATGGTTACGGCAGTATTTCCCGCCGCAGGCTCAAGTCGACGCATGGGCGGCGGCGTAAACAAAAATCTCATGGAACTTTCGGGCGAGCCGATTTTGATTCGGACGCTGAAAACTTTTTCGCAGGTGTCGCGCGTGAATTTTTTAATCGTCGTCGTCGCGGCGCACGAGGTCGAAACGGTCGAACAACTCCTGCGCGGGACGGACGGTCTCAAGCCGTGGCGCGTGACGGTCGGCGGCAGTGAGCGGCAATATTCAATCGCAAACGGGCTGAAACTTTTGCCCGACGACGCGGAAATTGTTTTGGTGCACGACGCGGCACGCCCGCTTGTCACGGTGCGCACGATTGACGGCGTAATTGACGCGGTAAAAAAATTCGGCGGCGCGATAGCGGCAGTGCCCGCGAAGGATACAATCAAAGTCGTCGACGCGCAAGGATTCGTCCGCCACACTCCGCCGCGCAGTGAATTGGTCGTTGTGCAGACGCCGCAGGGTTTCCGACGCGAAATTTTGTTGCGGGCTTACGCTCAAGCGACGGCAGAAAATTTTTTGGGCACGGACGATTCAAGTTTGGTCGAACGGCTCGGCGCGACGATACGGGTCGTCAACGGCGGCTACGACAACATCAAAGTCACCACGCCCGAAGACATTCAAGTCGCCGAAACTTTTTTGCGCAGGACTTCGCACGCGGCGACGAACTGAAAATTTTCGGGCGATTGGACGCGTCAACTGTTGCGTCGCTTTCAAAGCGACCGCCCGAAGACATTCAAGTCGCCGAAACTTTTTTATCGGGGAGACAACATGGACAAACATCTTGAACTTTTGCGGGAGTTGCAGGCTCTGGCGCAGACGGGACTTTATTATTGCAACGGGAAATTTTGCCGGGAACGTTACGGGCGGATTCGCGACATTGCGGCGGAATTG
The DNA here is from genome assembly GCA_015206805.1 of Quinella sp. 1Q7. GTDB lineage: Bacteria > Bacillota > Negativicutes > Selenomonadales > Selenomonadaceae > Quinella. Next base: position 19,701 of record JADEZP010000042.1, read on the forward strand.
CTTGCCGAACGCATGGATTTGCCGCTTGTCAAAGTCAAGGATCTGTTTTGCAGTGAAGTCGGCTATCAGACGCCAAAAATTGACACACGCGCGGCTATCTTCGACGGCGACAAAATTTTGCTCGTGCACGAGTCGGAAGGTCGTTGGGCAGTTCCCGGCGGCTGGTGCGAAGTGAACATGTCCCCCGCCGAAAACGTCATCAAGGAAGCGCGTGAGGAGGCGGGGCTTGATTGCGTCGCCGAAAAAATTATCGCCGTGCAAGATTACGTCAAACATAACAGCTTGCATTTCATCTTCGGCATCACGAAAATTTTTTATCTGTGTCGGGCACTTGGCGGCGAATTCGTGCCCAACATTGAGACGACGGAGCGCAAGTATTTCGCGTTGGACGAACTGCCCGCGCTTGACGATTCGCGCAGTACACTTGCGCAGATTAAGATGTGTTTCGCGGCAAATCGCGCCGACGTTTGGGAAACGCAATTCGATTGAGGAGGTCGCATGATGATTCGATTCGGTATCGGCTACGACGTGCACAAACTCGCGCCCAATCGCAAATTGATTCTGGGCGGCGTGGAGATTGAACATACGCTGGGGCTTGAGGCGCATTCCGACGGCGACGTTCTGATTCATGCGATAATCGACGCACTTTTAGGCGCGGCGACTCTCGGCGATATCGGGCAACACTTCCCAATGACCGCCGAATTCAAAAATATTTCGAGCGTCGAATTGCTCCGTCGCACGTGCGAACTTGTCGCGGCGAAGGGTTACGGCGTCGGCAACGTGGATTCAATTATCGTCGCGCAACGCCCGAAACTCGCGCCGTATATCTTAACCATGCGTGAACGTTTGGCGGCGGTTATGAGCGTCGAACTTGACGCCGTGAGCGTGAAAGCTAAGACTGAAGAGGGTCTCGGCTTCACGGGCACGGAACAGGGTATCGCCGCTTACGCCGTCGCAAGTTTGGAAAAATAATTTCGTCGAGGTGTCGGCAATGAGTTTTCTATCGCGCATCAAAAAAGATATTCGCGTCATCTTTGAGCGCGACCCTGCGGCAAAAAGCGTGCTTGAAGTCGTCTTGTGCTATTCGGGACTGCACGCCATTTGGTTGCACAGAATTTCGCACGCCCTGTTCAAGCGCGGCTGGATTGTCTCTGCGCGGCTGGTGTCGAATTTCTGCAGATTCTTGACGGGCATTGAGATTCACCCCGGCGCGACGATTGGCGACGGACTTTTCATTGACCACGGCACGGGAATTGTCATCGGCGAAACTGCGGAACTCGGCAAGAACGTGACGTTGTATCAAGGCGTGACACTCGGCGGCACCGGCAAGGAAAAGGGCAAACGTCACCCGACAATCGGCAACAATGTCGTCGTTGCGACGGGCGCGAAAGTTCTCGGCTCGTTCAAAGTCGGCGACCATGCGAAAATCGGCGCGGGCTCCGTCGTGCTTAAAGAAGTTCCGCCGCACGCAAC
>JADEZP010000125.1 GCA_015206805.1 Quinella sp. 1Q7
ACAGTGCTTGAAGGCAATTATCCTAACGCATGGACACGAAGACCACATCGGAGCGTTGCCTTACATCCTGAAAAAATTGACCGTGCCCGTTTACGGCACAAAGCTCACGCTCGGAATTTTGACGGGTCGGCTCAAAGAAGACGGCGTCGAGTGCAAAAACCTGCGCGCGGTATCGGGCGGCGAAATTGTGATGATCGGAAGTTTCAGCGTCGGATTCATTCGCGTGAATCATTCAATCCCCGATTCGGTCGGGCTGTCGATTAAAACGCCCGTCGGCATGATTGTTCATACGGGCGACTTCAAGCTTGACTACACGCCGATTGACGGCAAAATGACTGACTTCCGCCGATTCGCAGACCTCGGCGCACGCGGCGTCCTGCTGTTGATGGCTGATTCAACCAACGCCGAAAAAGAAGGTCACACGCCCAGCGAACGCACGGTTGGCGCGGCATTTAATCGCGTCTTCCAAAATGCCACGGGCAGGATAATCGTCGCGACATTTTCGTCGAACGTCCACCGCATTCAACAGGCGATTGATACGGCAATTCGTTATCGGCGGCGCGTGGCGATATTGGGGCGCAGTATGGTCAACGTCGTCAACACGTCGCTGGAGCTCGGCTACCTGCACGCGCCCGAAGGCACAATCATCGACATTGAGGACATCAGAAATTATTCGTCGAATAAAATCGTCATCATCACGACGGGCAGTCAAGGTGAGCCAATGAGCGCGTTGACTCGTATGGCAATGAGCGACCACCGTCAAGTTGACGTAATTCCCGGCGACACCGTGATTATTTCCGCCACGCCCATTCCAGGCAATGAAAAACTCGTTGCCAAAACCGTCGACAATTTACTGCGGCTCGGCGCGAACGTCATTCATCGCCGCGAAGACGGCATTCACGTTTCGGGACACGCCGCCCGCGACGAATTGCGCCTGATTCACAATCTGGTTAAGCCGAAATTTTTTATGCCCGTGCACGGAGAATTGCACCACCTGTTTTCGCACGCCAAGCTTGCGGAGGAAATGGGCATGAACCGCGAAAATATTATCGTCGCGGAAAACGGCGCGATGATTGAGTTGTCGCGCGACAGTGCGAAAATTGCTGGGCGCGTCAATTCGGGCGTCATTATGGTTGACGGTCTCGGCGTCGGCGACGTGGGCAATATCGTCCTTCGCGACCGCCGCCAACTGTCGCAGGACGGGATTTTAATCGTCGTCGTCACGATGAATCGCGCGGCGGGCAAAATCGTTTCCGGTCCCGATATTGTGTCGCGCGGATTTGTTTACGTCCGCGAATCCGAAAAACTCATGGACGACGCGCGCAGTCGTGTCGCTCATGTTCTCAAACGCTGCAGGGAAGATATGGTTGTCGATTGGATGACGATTAAGCTCAATATCCGCGACGCGCTGGCACAATTCCTGTTCGAGCAGACGCGGCGTCGCCCGATGATTCTGCCGATTATCGTCGAAGTTTGACGCTTCCGCCCAACAAAAAAGCCGCTCACAATCGGGCGGCTGATTTTTTTTGCGCACGGCGTATCCGAAACGTGTATTGAATCGACTTTCTTTCGGCGGCGAAAGAATCGCGGTCATTGCAAAGTTGCCGCGCGTCCATGCGCGGTCCAAATTACGCAGCGGGTGTCGTTGCGCTCAAGCTGTCGTCATGATTTCCGCGAGCAAGTCCATGTTCAAGCTGTCGCGGACGATTCGGGCAAGGCGGTCGTAATTTTGTTGACGCTCCGCGCGAAGGTTGCGTGTCGAATTCAGCGGCGGAAGATTCTTCGTGCGGCGGACGGCGTTGAGAAATTTTCGGCGGAAGTCGTCGTTGTCAAAAATCCCGTGGACGTAAGTGCCCAACACATTTCCGCGCGACAAAATTTTTTCGGCGACGGTGCTTTGCCCGCTGTGAATTTCGTAGCCGTCAAGATTCGTGCTGACAATTCGGCTGCCGAGGAATTCAAAATCGACGGCGGGCAACGTAACCTGTCGCGTGAATTTTTCGGCGGTGAACGTCGTCTCAAGCGGCAGGAGGCTCAAGCCGTCAAGCTCCGCGTGATTCGATTCGGTGCGCAACGGGTCAAAAATTTTCGCGCCCAACATTTGGAAGCCGCCGCAAATTCCGACAATCGCCGCACCTTCCGACGCACGCCGCAAAATTTTTCCGGCCATGCCGCCGCCGCGAAGGGCAAGCAAATCTTCCGACGTGTTCTTGCTGCCGGGCAAAATAATCACGTCCGCCGCGTCGAGTTCGGCAGGCGTCGTCGCGTAGAAAAGTTTAACGTCCGCCTCGCCCGCAAGGCTGTCAAAGTCCGTGAAGTTCGACAGCTTGCCGAGCCGCACGACCGCGATTGTTATAGGGACTGGGGACGAGGGACTAGGGACTAGTTTTTTGTCGTCGAGCGAAACGCTGTCTTCGTCGTCAATGCCGAGCCGCTCAATAAACGGGACGATTCCGAGCACGGGTTTGGACGTCTTGCGCTCCAGAAATTCGACGGCGGGCATAAGCAAATTCACGTCGCCGCGAAATTTGTTGATGACCAGCCCTTTGACAAGAGCGCGTTCGTCGTCGTCCAAAAGTTCCAGCGTGCCTACCAGTGACGCCAATGCTCCGCCGCGATCGATGTCCGCGACCAAAATCACGGGCGCATTCAAAAACTTCGCGACGCGCATGTTGACAATATCGTTCGCCTTGAGGTTGACTTCGGCAGGCGAGCCCGCGCCTTCGATTATGATTGTGTCGAATTCCGCCGACAGCGTGCGCAATGCCGCCTTGACCGCCGCGAACGCCTTGAGCGAGTAACCTTGATGATAAGCCGCCGCGCTCATTACGCCGACCGGTTTGCCGTTGATGATGACTTGCGACGTTGCGTTGCCCGTGGGCTTGAGCAGGACGGGATTCATTTCCACGCGTGGCGCGAGATTCGCCGCCTCCGCCTGCGCGACTTGTGCGCGACCCATTTCCAGCCCGTCAGCCGTCACGAACGAATTCAACGCCATATTTTGCGCCTTGAACGGTGCCACGCGTCGCCCGTCGCGGAAAAAAATTCGGCACAGCGCGGTTGTCAAAATGCTTTTGCCGACGTGCGAGCTTGTGCCTTGGAACATCAAATATCGCGTCATTTGCTCACGACCTTTTCAAAGCGGAAGAAATATTCGTCACCGTTATCCGCGTCGGGATGATGCAGATTGAAAAATTCCACGGCGTGAAAGCCGCACTTGTTCACGTAGAAATGCAGATTGCGCTTCTCGAAATACGGCGTGGCGGTCTCCCAAATTTCCGTGGCGGGATAACGTCGCTCAATCGCTTGCCACGCCGCAAAGCCGATGCCTTCGCCGATATGCCGCACGTCCACGAAGAACAGCGACAACTCGTTGTGACCGTTCGGGCGAATGACGACGACCGCTCCGCCGACGACCTCACCTGCGCGGACGATGTTGAGGACTTGCGCGCCCGCCTTGTTGAAACACTCCAAAATGTCCGCGCGTTCGATAATTTCGTCGCCGTCGTCGCCGAGCTCCTCAATCGCCGCAAACTTGAACGCGGCTTGCAGGTTGACGATAAAATTTTCGCGCTCACCGTCGCGCGTCGGAACGAGTTCAATCAATCAAATCACCTCCGCGAGTTTGCGAACGTCGACGGCAAGTCCCGCGACGGTCAGATAAACTTTGTCGGACTGCGCGGCGAGCATCTGATTGGCGAGCCCCGCAAGGTCACGGAATCGGCGGGCAAGTTTGTTTTCGGGGACGATACCCGCGCCGACCTCATTGCTTACGAAAATCGTCACGGCGTCGGAATTTTTCGCGGCGTCAATCAGCCGTTGAATCAGCTCGCGCAGTTCGTCGTATAAAAATTTTTCGTCGTCGAGATTCGCCGCACACAGGAAGTTGCTGACATAAAGCGTGACGCAATCGAACAGAATCGCGCCGAAATTTTCAGCCGCGACGGAAATCTTTTCGTGAGCCGCCGTCGGAGCCTCAAAGGTCGTCCACGCGTCGCCGCGCCGTGCTTGGTGGAGTTTGACGCGAAAATTCATCTCCTCATCGAAAATCTGCGCGGTCGCAATGTAAGCCGCACGTCCGCCGCCGATTTTGAGCGCGAGCCGTTCCGCAAAAGAACTTTTGCCGCTGCGAGCACCGCCCGTAACTAAAATTATCCGTCCCAAAAAAATTCACCGTCCCGAAAAATTTTCGTCGCAAATCGTCGCAACGTTGGAACGCGGCGACAAACTTACGGCGTCTACGACTTTGCCGCGTCAACCGGATGCAACGTCACGTTGCCCCGTAACCAAAATTATCCGTCCCAAAAATTCACCGTCCGAAAAATTTTCGTCGTAAATCGTCGCAACGTTGGAACACGGCGACAAACTTACGGCGTCTACGACTTTGCCGCGTCAACCGGATGCCTCGTCACGTTGCCCCGTAACCAAAATTATCCGTCCCAAAAATTCACCGTCCCGAAAAATTTTCGTTGCCCGAAAAGCTTAAACTGTAAATTTTTTTGTATTCTACCTTGACGCGTCAATCCCTACCTGCGGCGGAAAAAATTTGACTAACAATAAGCCGTGAAGTATAATCAGCGCGTAAAATGGGGGACGTGAAATGAAACCTAATTCTGAAAATTCTTTCGAGAGTGAAATCGCCGCCGAGTACGCCAAATACGAAACGCTCACGGACGAAGAGCTCATCACCGAGATAAAAGAACGCAACAATACCTCCGCGCTGGACTATCTGATTCACCGCTACAGGAGCTTCGTGCGTGCCAAAGCGCGTTCGTATTTCCTAATCGGCGCGGACCGCGAAGACATCATCCAAGAAGGCATGATCGGCTTTTACAAGGCGGTGCGCGACTTCAAAAGCGACAAGCTGTCGAGTTTTCACGCCTTTGCCGAACTGTGCGTCACGCGGCAAATCATCACGGCAATTAAGACTGCCACGCGTCAAAAGCACATTCCGCTGAATTCTTATATATCGCTCAACAAGCCGATTTACGACGAAGACTCCGACCGCACGCTTCTGGACGTTATCAGCGGCGTGAAGGTTGCCGACCCCGAAGAACTCATTATCAGCCGCGAAGAATTCCTTGCAATCGAAAAAAAGATGTCCGAAATTTTGAGCGAGCTTGAGTGGCAAGTTTTGATGGCTTATCTGGACGGCAAGTCCTACCAAGAAATTGCGGCGAGTCTCAATCGCCACGTTAAATCAATCGACAACGCCCTGCAACGCGTCAAACGCAAGCTTGAACGCTACGTTGCCGGTCGCGGAGAAACAATCGACATCGGCACGGTTTATCGCGGGCTGTCGACGCTTGACAGACACATGAAAATTCCGCACGCTTAGGCATCCGCCGAGGGTGCCTTTTTTGTTGCGGCGGCAGGATAAAAAATTTTCGCGGCGAGTCTCAATCGCCACGTCAAATCAATCGACATTGGTACGGTTTATCGCGGGCTGTCGACGCTTGACAGACACATGAAAATTCCGCACGCTTAGGCATCCGCCGAGGGTGCCTTTTTTGTTGCGGCGGCAGGATTTACGGTCGACGCGGCGAATCACGTTGCAGTTGAAAATTTCATATCGGGGAGCTTGCAGGCAAGTCGCGCGGCTTGTGGACAGGTTGAGAGGACGTTAAGCACGTCGACCCGCGAACCTGATTCGGATAATGCCGACGTAGGAAAAATGCTTCACGCCAACGACGAGTTGACCTCCGAATCGGGAGGTCTTCTCTTTTTTTGGAGGCGATTTTATGACGGATACAAGGCGGTTGACGTTGGCGGCGGTGCTGACGGCGGTTGCGGTGTTGGGAAGTTTGCTGTCGTTCCCCGTGCTCGGCAGCAGATGCGCGCCCGTTCAGCACATGGTCAACGTCTTTTGCGCGGTATTGCTCGGTTGGCGTTACGGAGTGAGCTCGGCATTCGTCGCAAGTCTGTTGCGCAACCTGTTCGGTTTGGGGACGATATTCGCGTTCCCCGGCAGTATGATCGGCGCGTTTTTGAGCGGCATTGTTTACGCCCGCACGAAAAATATTTTGCTTACGGTCGTCGCGGAGGCGTTCGGCACGGGCATAATCGGCGGGCTCGCGGCGTATCCGATTGCGATTTTCATTCTGGGACAAAATGCCGGCGACGTGGCGTTTTATTTTTACGTGACGCCGTTCCTGATTTCGACGGTTTGCGGCGCGATATTGGCGGGGCTCGTCGTCAAGCGATTCAAAAATTTTCTGGAGCGTTGAAAAAATTTTTCGGGAGGCTGATTTTTTATGGCAACACAAATGCAAATTGCTCGTGAGGGCAAAATTACCGACGCAATGAAAATCGTTGCGGAGGCTGAAAAAATTCCCGCCGAAGAAATTCGTGCGGGCGTCGCGCAAGGCGTCATTGCCATCTGCGCCAATGTCAATCACAAATCGCTCAAACCTTGCGGAGTCGGCGCGGGACTTCGCACAAAAGTCAACGCAAATATCGGCACGTCCAGCACCTACCCCGACATTGAGCCCGAACTGCTCAAACTTGACGAGGCTGTCAAATGCGGCGCGGATTCCGTCATGGACTTGAGCACGGGCAACAATATCGA
>JADEZP010000126.1 GCA_015206805.1 Quinella sp. 1Q7
CAAGTCTAAGCAACTTACCCGAAAGGTCAGCGAGCAACCTCAACCCTTTCCTATTTAGTTTTGCTCCGCGTGAGGTTTGTCAGCCCGAACGGTTACCCGTCCGTCGGTAGGCTCTTACCCTGCCTTTTCACCCTTACCGAAAAAATTCGGCGGTTTGCTTTTCTGTGACACTGTCTTTAAGATTACTCTCACCGGGCGTTACCCGGCACGCTGCTCTGTGGAGTCCGGACTTTCCTCGTGGAATGAATCCCCGCGACTGCCTCTTCTGCCTGTCAACGTCCAAAATTCTATCACCATAATTTTTTCATGTCAAATATCCGCGATTGCGCCGTTCGAACGTGTCGATTCAAATTGATTATTGTTAATCTACTTTCTTTCGGCGGCGAAAGAAAGTAGACAAAGAAAGCCGCGCCGCCTACGAAAACGTCACGTTTTCTAACGGCGGCGACGGGACCGCGCGTCCATGCGCGGTCCAAATTTCGCGGCGGGCGGGGCGAATTTGCTTGCCGCAACAAAAATGGAACTGCGGTTGCCCGAAGTCCCGAAAATTAAATTTATCGTTGCCGAAATTTATTCGCCCTCGATTTCTTTGATGGCGTCGTTGGGAGATTGCAAGCCGTAAACGACTTTGAGAATGCCGTCGCCGTAGCGTTGCACCATGCCCAAGCAAATGTCAATCGCGTGGTCGATTTGCTCATGCGTGGGCGGCGCGAAGTCGTCGTCGCCGCAATAAGTCGATACGCGGAAGGAAATTTCTCCGTCGTTGAAGTCGAAGTCGAATCCGCCCGTCTTCATGCCGTAGTTGGCGCGGAGCAAATATTCCGCCACTGCGGGACGATTTTCCTCGTCGGCTTTTATGGCAAGCATGGCGCGAACTACCAGACGATCTTGTTGCGCGTGCAAGATAATGTCCGCGCTTGAGAGTTTTGATTTGATTTTGAACGATGTTCTGGCGACGTTTCTTTCATCGAAACCGCTGAATTTGAAGTTTTCTTCGCTGAAGTAGCGTTCCACGGCTTCACGAATTTGTGCGGAATTGTCACTCATAAGAAAATCCCTCCTTTGAAAATATGGTTGCATTGTACACCGAAAAAACTTTTTTGCAAGCGTAACGTGAAAATTCTTTGTGCGGGCAGGACGCGTCACGCTTCGGCTTTGAAGTTGTAGACGGGCTTCATGACTTCGACAATGTCGACGGTGTCGCCGATAACGTCAATTATGTCGTCGAGCGATTTGTAAGCCATTGGCGATTCGTCGAGCGTGCCTGCGCTGACGGACGTGGTGTAAATGCCCGCCATAGCCGCGCGGTATTCGTCCATGTCGAGCCGCTCTTTAGCGTCGCTACGCGAAAAAATTCGTCCCGCACCGTGCGGCGCGCTGAAGTTCCAATCGGCGTTGCCCTTGCCGACCGCGAGAACGGAGCCGTCGCGCATGTTAATCGGTATCAAGACGCGTTCGCCCTTGTGCGCGGCAATGGCACCTTTGCGGATAATCAGTTCGCCGACGTCGATGTAATTGTGAATCGTGTGGAAGGCGTCGACGCCCGTAAGTCCCGACTTGCCGAGCAAAATTTTGGCGATTAGTTCACGATTGCGACGCGCGAATTCCTGACAAAGCTCCATGTCGTGCAAGTAGCGGTGAAAATATTTTCCGTGAACGTAGCACAAATCGTCGGGCATTGACGCTTTGAGCCCGCGATATTCCTTTTCGAGTTCGGCAAGTTTGGACTTGATTTCAGTCTTGCGACCGAGCGACTTGTAAACGGCAATGATTTCGTCGCGTTGAGCAAAGTATTTGTCCTTGCCCTTAGCCAAGTCGATTGCGAGCCGCTGATAAATTTCGGCGACCTGCTTGCCGAGGTTGCGGCTTCCCGTATGAATCACAAGGTAGTATGTGCCGTCGGAGGCGCGGTCAATTTCGATGAAGTGGTTGCCGCCGCCGAGCGTGCCGATACTGCGTTCAATGCGCCGCGAATCCTTGAGGTCGCGATAGCAGTTGAGCTCCGTCAGCGCGAAACGTTCCTGCCGCGAATCCCAAACGTTTCTGCTTGACGGAATGTAATGCGCCGCCTCGTCCACGCGTGCGAAGTCAATTTCGTTGTCGGCAAGTTTGACGGTGTACATTCCGCAACCGATGTCGACGCCGACGATGTTGGGGACGGCTTTATCGGTGACGGTCATTGTCGTGCCGATTGTGCAACCTTTACCGGCGTGCACGTCGGGCATTATGCGGATTTTGCTGTCGCGCGTGAATTCGTAATTACACATGCGCCGAATCTGTTCGCGAGCCGAATCCTCAATGACTTTGGCGTAGGAAATTGCCGTGTTGAATTTGCCGCGAATCTCTTCCATGATTGAATCTCCTTCCCGAAAAAAATTCTTTTAACGTGCAGCCGCGTTATCGGCAATGATAATTGAGCCCGCCGCGTTTGACAAGGCGTCGCGGGAAATTTAATCGGCGCATAATTTTCTATGCGGTGCAGTCGTTGCGCCGAATCGCTGATTCAAGCGTTGAACTGAACTTGACGTTTAGGATCTACTTTTTCTTTGCTTGTCCAAAGAAAAAGCAGCAAAAAGAAAGACAGCCGCCTACGAAAACGTCACGTTTTCTAACGGCGGCGACGCAGGACCGCGCGTCCATGCGCGGTCCAATATAATTATTCGCTCGTGCAGAATTTTTTTGCGGCGGCAGGAAAAAATTGTTCGTGCGCGAAGTTCAAAGCAAATTCATCACGCGAACGCGAAAGGAGAAATTTCAATGATAGGTGTCAGAAATGTTGTTGCGATAGTTTGCGGCGGCGGACCCGCGCCCGGCATCAACGCGGTTATCAACGCCGTAACCAACACCGCCAATCGTCACGGCTGGGACGTTTTGGGCATGTACGACGGCTTTTCGCATCTCGGTCGCGGCGAAAAAAGTTACATTCGCCTCGACGCGGCGGCTGTCAATCGCATTCACTTGACGGGCGGTTGCATTCTGCGTATGTCGCGCTTCAATCCGACCAAAAAAGAATCCGACCTGCGCACCGTCGTCGACACGCTCACCGAATTGGGCGTCGGCTATCTCGTCACAATCGGCGGAGACGATACCGCCTTCAGCTCGTCGGCAGTCAGCGAATACGCCCGCAAACTCGGCAGGACGATTAATGTCGTGCACGTGCCCAAAACTATCGACAACGACTTGCCGTTGCCCGAAGGCATTCCGACATTCGGATTCGAGACTGCTCGCGCATTCGGCACGACCGAAATTCAAAACCTCATGGAGGACGCGCACACTTCCAACAACCGCTGGTACTTCACAATCGCAATGGGACGCACCGCCGGTCATCTTGCGTTGGGCATGGGACGCAGTGCAGGTGCCGCGCTCACAATCATTCCCGAAGAGTTCCCGCAAGATAAAATTCGTCTGCAACAGGTCGTCGACATTATCACGGGCTCAATCGTCAAACGCTATCTTATCGGCAAAAATTACGGCGTCGCGGTCGTGGCGGAGGGCGTCATTGAGAAAATCGCCGACGAAGACTTCCAAGAACTCGGCAACGTTCAACTCGACGAACACGGGCACATTCGCTACGCGGAACTTGACTTCGGCGAAATTCTCAAGCAAAAAGTTTTGGCTGAACTCAAACGCATCGGCATCAAAATTTCCATCGTCGACAAGGAAATCGGCTACGAACTGCGTTGCACCGCGCCTATCGCTTACGACATTGACTACGCGCGCAATCTCGGCTACGAGGCAATGCAATTCCTTATGCGCGGCGAAAGCGGTGCGCTCATTACCATTCAGGACAACAAGGCAGTACCCCTGCGCTTCGAGGACATTCGCGACCCAGAAACGGGCAAAACTTACGTCCGCAAAGTCAACATCAATTCCGTCCACTATCGCATTGCACGCGGCTTCATGACGCGGCTTGAGCGCGGCGATCTCGACGACGCGGGTGTTGCCAACGCCTTCCGCATGAGCCCCGAAGAATTCAAGAATCGTTACATCTACCTGTTCGACAACGAGCCCAGCCTCTAAGCCGAACGCTTGACAAAAAATTTATCCCCGACGGTCGATTGACTGCCGGGGATTTTTTTATTGCGTTGTGAAATTATTCTTTGTCTTTGTCCAAAAGTTTGCAACCTAGTTTGCCGAGTTGCCAAATCGTCAAGCCGCCGACAACCCACGGCACTGTCGCCGCCGCAACTGTTCCGAGACCGACTGTTGCCGCCGCACGTGTTGCAACCGCTGTAGCCGCCTGTTTTGCAACGTAAGATTTTCCGAACTCAGTTATAGCCGCAAATGCAACGTTGCCGAGTGCTGCTAGTTCAGTTGCTGTCAATCCCGTAGTCGCCGTTGCTCCTGCCGCAAATAAAATCGGTACCGGCATAAAAATCCCCTCCTAATCTGTGACGACCGCGCGAAGATTTTTGTAGGCGTCGACGAAATTTTTCAACGCCGCGTCCGCCGCAAATTTGTCGTCGGAAATGTTGAAACGCTCCTTCGCCTGCGTGACCAAAATTTTTTCCGCTTTGGGAAAAGACTCGTCAATCAGCGCGATTGCATAAAGCTCGAAGAAAATTTTTTGCTTGTCGACTGTCGTGCATTCATCGAACGCCGCAAGCTCCGCCGCGAAGTCAACCGCGTGCACCTGCGCCATATCGATTGACGGGTCGACTTTAACGCGATAGCCATCGAAAAGCAGTTGCTCGCGGTCGTCAAGTGCTGAAGCCCGTCGTTGCAAAAAAAATATCCCCAACGTCGCGAAAACGTCGGGGAATTTTTTGTCGGCTGAAAATTTTTTACACGGCGGCGAAACCGTCTTCAAGGTCGGCGATTATGTCGTCGATGTGCTCCGTGCCGATTGACAGGCGAATTGTCGCGGGAGTGATGCCTGACGCCGCGAGCTCCGCCTCCGTCATTTGCGAGTGAGTCGTCGACGCGGGGTGAATTACCAGCGATTTGACGTCGGCGACGTTCGCAAGCAGTGAGAAAATTTTTAAGCTGTCGATGAATTTCTGCGCGGCTTGAGCACCGCCGACAATCTCGAACGTGAAAATCGAAATGCCGCCGTTCGGGAAATATTTTTTGTACAGCGCGTGGTCGGGATGATCGGCAAGCGCGGGGTGATTGACCTTTGCAACCTTCGGGTGCTTGGCAAGGAAGTCGACGACCTTCAGCGCGTTGAATACGTGACGCTCGACACGCAACGATAAAGTTTCGACGCCCTGCAAAATCATGAACGCGTTGAGCGGTGAAATTGCCGCGCCGGTGTCGCGAAGGAGTATCGCGCGAATGTACGTTACGAACGCCGCCGCGCCCAGTGCTCCGTAAAAGCTGACGCCGTGATAGCTCGGATTGGGTTCGACAAGTTGCGGGAATTTGCCTGACGCCGCCCAATCGAACTTGCCGCTCTCGACGATTATTCCCGCAAGCGTCGTGCCGTGTCCGCCCAAAAATTTCGTCGCGCTGTGAACGACAATATCCGCGCCCAACTCGAACGGTCGAATCTGATACGGCGTGGCAAAAGTGTTGTCGATAACCAGCGGAATTTTGTGACGGTGAGCGATGTCCGCGACGGCTTGAATGTCAATCAACGTCGCGTTGGGATTGCCGACGGACTCGATGAAAATAAATTGCGTGTTGTCTTGAATTGCCGCCTCAAAAACGTCCGCGCCTTGAGTCGGGTCGACGAAGGTCGTTTCAATGCCGAAGTCGGGCAGCGTGTGTTCAAACAGGTTGAACGTTCCGCCGTAGATTGTCGTCGCCGCGACGATGTGTTGACCTTTGTGCGCAAGTGCCTGCGCAACGTAAGTGACTGCCGCCGCGCCGCTTGCCACAGCCAAAGCCGCCGAGCCGCTTTCAAGAGCCGCAATGCGCCGCTCCAAAACGTCCTGCGTCGGATTTGTCAAGCGACCGTAAATGTTGCCCGCGTCCTTGAGCGCGAAACGATCCGAAGCGTGTTGGAAGTCGTGGAAGACGTAAGACGTCGTCTGGTAAATCGGAACTGCGCGGGCGTCGGTGACGGGGTCAGCCTGTTCCTGCCCGACGTGCAGTTGAAGCGTCTCGAATTTATATTTGCGTTCATTCATGATGATTCCTCCTTGTATAACATTCGCTACATAATAAAACACGGTGTCGCCCATGTCAAGCAACACCGTTTACAAAAAAGTTTTCGTTACGTGTAAGAGCCGACCATATATCCGCCGTCGACGAAAAAATTTTGTCCCGTTATCCACGCCGCACGGTCGCTCAACAGGAACATAATCATGCCCGCAACGTCGCGTGCCGTGCCCAAGCCCAGCAGGTGTCGCGAAATCATTTCCTCGCTTGCCGTCGCCGCGTAAAGTTCGTTTTGCATCATTTCCGTCCGCACGAACGCGGG